>CAYQWD010000050.1:8547-10997 GCA_964420955.1 uncultured Paludibacter sp.
CCGCCAACTGGAGTCTCGATGGTTACGAAGATATTTTCGTGAATAACGACAGTGTTCTTTTCGACGATACGGGTATCAATCGCACACTTAGTGTTAGCGATAGTGTGTATGTTTCGGCAATCACGGTGAATAATTCTGTGGCTCGTCCGTACGTCTTTTCCGGAACGGGAAGTATTAACGGAACTGCATCGCTTATTAAGAACGGACGGGGCTCGCTTAGTCTGAATACACGCAATTCTTTTACCGGAAAAGTGTTGGTAAACGAAGGAACACTTTCGATGCAATATGCTCCATCGTCCATAAACAACGGAGGAATCGGAACAAATATCGCCGATCCGGCTTTTCTTGTGTTACGCGACAGTTCAATTCTGCAAATAACTACGGCAAACGAACAAACAGCCCGCGGAATGACTGTGGCTGGCATTGCCGGTGGTTTGCTGAATGTAACTGCCAATATTTACTGGGATGGTACAATAACCGGCACAAAGCTTACCAAAATTGGTACCGCAACTTTGTTTCTGGGTAGTTCAAACCCGAATTTGAATGAAACTATTCTGCGTACAGGAACTTTAAGACTTAACTCCAATGCTTCTGTAGCGTACGGTCCTGGAAAGAAAATTACAATTCTGAGTGGAACCCTGGATACTAAAAACGACATCAACGCTTATTTAACAAGCAGCCATGATTTTGATGTTCCTGCAGGTGTTACAGCAAATGTAAATGCAGCTGCACGATGCGAATACAATGGTTCATTATCCGGTGGAGGTACGCTCAACTGGCGAACAGATTATATCAGGGCATTTATGAATGGAAACTGGTCTGCATTTACGGGCAAACTGAATATCATCAAGAATACTGCCAATTCCACTTACGATGATACTTTTATTGTGAACAGCAGTTTGGGTTATCCCAATGCAACTGTGGATATTGCTTCTGGTGTAATTATGTGCTATAAAAACGGAACTTCGAACAACGGAACATCAACTATCCGGATAGGTTTGCTTACGGGAGCGGGAACATTTTTCAATGCAGGGCTCGAAGTTGGTCACAATAATTTAAGCGGTTCTTTTAATGGAGTAATCAGCGGACAGGCAAATGTTAGAAAAGTGGGTACAGCTCTATGGATTTTATCAGGAGCTAATACTTATACCGGCACTACTACTGTTTCGGCAGGCACACTCAATCTGACCGGAAGTATAAGCACAGGAGCTATAACGGTACAGAATAACGCATTAATGTATCATAACGGAACCAATGCAGGAAATATCACCGTTCAGCAAGGTGGTACACTTTTTCTTGGTGGAATCTGTAGTGGAATTCTTGCAAACAGCGGAACGTTAAGAGGAACCGGAAAAGTCAATTCGAGTCTTTCGCTTACATCAACTTCCCTTACAAGTCCGGGAAATAGTTCAATCGGTACGCTTAACATAGGCGGAAGCGTGATTATGACAGGCAATGCCACGCTCGAAATGCAACTCTCAGGCGCTTCATCGGCCGATAAACTTGCTGTAACAGGCACTATGACTTGTTCGGGTACGCTCGATGTGTCAATACTTTCAGGTAAACCCATCGATGGCAGCACATATCAACTTTTTTCTGCACTGACCATTTCAGGCTCTTTCAGCACTGTCAATCTTCCATTAATTGATGAGACTCTTGAGTGGGATTTATCGGATTTATACACAACAGGAACCATCAGAGCACGACTGAAAACCGGTGTTGTAACTTCAACACTACGTTTGGGCGTGAAACAAAATCCCACAACTGGAAAATTCCTGATTTACTCTGATAAATCTTTGAATGATGCTCAGATTTTGGTTACAGATATGCACGGACGTGTGGTATTTGAAAGCAAACAGCAAATAACTGATACTTATACCGAAATTAATCTTGAAAATATGCCCTCGGGAATTTATCTTTTACGATTGATTTCGAAAGACGAAAACGCTAATACAATCAAACTGATAAAGCATTAATGTGTACTGAGATTATGTAAATTTGAAGATTTGAAGATTTGTCGTGATTGCTATCGGGATATATTCAGCAATATTATATGCAAAAATAAAACTGTCAAAATTTGCTTAAAATAACACTATTAATAAAATTATCCGCACACTTAAAATTTAAAAAAAGTGTGCGGATATTTTTTTGATTAACTCAGTGGTGTTGCACTAAAAACACGGGCAAAAATTATTCCCGTGTTTTATTCATTCCCAAATTCAAACTGCAAAACAAATCAATTCCTGATAAATTTTCTTCCGGTTTAAATTTAATGATAAAGTTTATGATTGGATAATGATGATAAAATAATTTTTCATTGTATTATCTTTATAAAAATTAAATTATCTATATTTGTGGGGGATTAATCTTTTGATGTATTTGCCACAAAATTCAATTTAACATTTCTGTATGCGCCATTACAATTCATTGATTAAATTTTTTAATACATT
>CAYQWD010000051.1:0-10930 GCA_964420955.1 uncultured Paludibacter sp.
CAAATAACTGGTTGTCTTTTCAGAAGGATAACAGGGTTGCGATGTATCCTTTGTTTGCAGCAAATCGCCGCCCCGAAAGAAGAATTGACATTGTTGAAAAAGTTGCCCAATTTGGATTTAATATCTCTCAAATGGTGGATTATTCAGTTTATGAGAGCGAAAATCGTTTTCTTGAGGGTACCGGAAGCATGGTTTTCGACCGCAGAAACCGAATTGCTTATGCAGCTTTGTCGCCAAGAACCGATGTGCAGCTTTTTGCTTGGTTTTGCAGTGACTTTGGTTATAAACCTGTAACTTTTACTGCAAAACAAACTGTTGGCAATAAACGTATGCCTGTTTATCATACCAATGTAGTAATGTCTGTAGCCGAAAGTTATGTGGTAATTTGTATGGAAAGTATTGATAATTCAGAGGAAAGGGAAATGCTTAAAGCAATTTTTGAAAATACGGGGAAAAGTATTATTGAAATCGATGAAAATCAGATGCAACACTTTGCAGGAAATATTTTACAACTAAAAAACAAGAAAAACGAAAAGTTGCTGGTAATGTCTGAAACAGCTTTCAACTCGTTAAATGACTTGCAAAAAACACAATTATTGGGGTTCAATAAAATCGTTGCAATTCCTGTTCAAACCATAGAAAAATATGGAGGAGGAAGTGTTCGGTGCATGATGGCGGAAGTGTTTTGAAGAACAATGAGCAAAGAACAAAGAGCAAGGAGCAAAGAAACAAAAGTTACTTATTTAAAACGTTATGGAACAGGGAAAGCATTCATCCGAGGAATTAATTCAGTTAGAAGATAAATACGGCGCACACAATTATCATCCTTTGCCTGTTGTATTAGAACGTGGCGAGGGTGTATTTGTGTGGGATGTGGAAGGAAAATGCTATTTCGATTTTTTGTCGGCATATTCTGCGGTAAATCAGGGACATTGTCATCCGAAGATTGTAAATGCAATGATTGAACAGGCACAAAAACTTACGCTTACTTCCCGAGCTTTTTATAACAGTAAACTTGGAGTTTACGAAGAATACGTTACACGATATTTTGGTTACGAAAAAGTATTACCCATGAATACAGGCGCTGAAGCTGTAGAAACTGCCATAAAATTATGCCGAAAATGGGCTTATGAGAAAAAGGGAATACTTGATAAAACTGCACAAATTATTGTTTGCGAAAATAATTTTCACGGTCGCACCACTACGATTGTTTCGTTCTCTGTCGATCCCGATGCATACACACATTATGGTCCTTACACGCCGGGTTTTATTGTAATTCCTTACAACGATACAATTATTCTCGAAAAAGTGCTCGCAGAAAATCCAACTGTTGCGGGTTTTTTAGTTGAACCTATTCAGGGTGAAGCTGGCGCTTATGTTCCCGATGAAGGTTATTTGCGTAAATGTTATGAGCTTTGCAAGGCGCATAATGTACTTTTTATTGCCGACGAGGTGCAAACCGGCATTGCCCGTACCGGTAAAATGCTCGCCTGCGATTATGAAGATGTACACCCTGATATTCTCATACTTGGGAAAGCGCTTTCAGGTGGTGTTCTGCCGTGCTTTCTTCTGCTGAAATCATGGAAGTTTTTCGCCCTGGGCAACATGGTTCAACTTTTGGTGGCAATCCGCTTGCTGCAGCAGTTGCTATTGCTGCACTTGAAGTTGTGAAAGAAAAAAATCTCGCGCTGAAAGCTTATGAACTCGGAGTTTATTTTCGCGCTGAAATGGAAAAACTTTGCAGTGAATCTACTATTGCTTCTTTTGTTCGTGGCAAAGGATTGTTGAATGCTTTGGTTATCGACAACAGCAAATCGGAAAATCTGGCATGGGAAATTTGTATGAAACTTGCTGAAAACGGACTGTTAGCTAAACCGACACACAAAAACATCATTCGGTTTGCTCCACCGCTTATTATTTCGCGGGAGCAACTTGCCGATTGTGTCCGTATTATTCGCAAAACTGTTTTATCTTTTCATTGATTTTATGATTTTACGATATTAAAACCAATCCCCTGAAGTTTTAAAGTTCGGGGGATTGGTTTAATTGATTTGTGCACAGATTTTATCAGCTCGGCAGAATCCGGAGTTTATTTGCAAAGAACTTTGGTTGTGAAAGTTCCTTTTGTTGATTTTACATTTACAAAATAAATGCCCGGTTGACTAACCGTAATTTCAGTGAAAATTCTGCCCGTCAGATTTTGATTAAAAATTTGTTGACCTGTTGTGTTAAATACCGACACTTTTGCATCAGGCAGAAAACTGTGTACTAAAATTTTTCTTTCAATCGTAAGTACTTTAAAGACATTATTATCATTCATAATCAAACTCGTACCAACCAATCCGCTTTTCTCGAAAGCGCCGATATCAGGAGTTGAAGTGTCACGTGCAGTGCCGTCAAGGTCACTTTCTATTCCCGTAATGAACACTCCGGCATTGTTCGATGCTGTAAGTCGAAGGTTAGCATTACTTACAAAAGGTGGCATATATGAAACTGAGTTTGCATCGCTGCCCGTGGCAGTTTTCCAATCAGCAAGCGTAAGTTGTTTTGTTCCAAGATAACCTAAAACACCTTCATTTCCTGCTGAATAATAATCATTGTTATTAATAATAGTAAATGCCGTTGAAGGAGCATCGCTGTAAATAGCATAAGCTTCGGCAGGCTTGATTATATCCTCTAAGGTGTTTACAAAGATATTGTTCTGCACACTGATATTGGAAACTGAACTTCCAATATACATTGCTGCACTGATATTGTCATTGTAATTACCCTGAATGTTGCCAAATAAATGAACTGAGTTATGATATATTTTAACCCCACCCGAGGATCCATGAACCCTTATTCCAACAATGGCATCATTTGTTAGACCAAAATATCCATCACCAGAAATATCTGAAATAGCATTATTGTAAACTAATATATTGCCCGATGCATTATCTGTTTTTATATCGATACCTTTTCCGCCATAACCATCAGTACCCAAATGTTTTACGTTAGTAAGTTCATTGTTAGCCACTTCAGCATTGGTTGTTTCTTTGCCAATATAAATTCCTGTTGCATTATCATCAATATTCGTTATGTTTTGGAATTTGTTGCTCAGAATTGAAACATTATAAACATATTCAGTAGAAACTCCCTTGTAACTTAATGTATCCGTTTCTGTTCCGAAATCGTTGTGTGATATTTGAACATAATTTATAATATTTGTGGTGAAACCATTAATAGTAATTGCAGAAGATAGTTTGCTGAATTCATTATTCTCGATTGTTAAATTGGCTGTCAGAGCATTTGGAACTGTTATTCCTGATGGCCAGTCTTCTGCTGTGCCATAACCTCCCCTTATTACACAGTTTTTTATTTCATTATTAGTTTGCGTTTTTGTGAATGTGCTGAATTGCCGGAAAAGAACAACCTGCGACGGAGCGCTGTTTTCGATAATCAGATTACGATCAGTGCCAGCGGTTTGATTTGATCCATCAAAAATATAATAGCTTGCCCCATCGCTAAAGGAAATTGCCCCAAAACTTGAGTTTGCAGAAATTCGGGCAGTTACTCCGGGTGCAGGCTTAAATGTAACAGTATTTACAGCGCTCATGCCTGTTATATCGGAGAGATATAAATTTTCCTGATATAATGCATCGGTAAGTAATAATTTTACCGGACAAGTAATTTCTTTATCGCTTAAATAATTGATTGCATCAGTGATTTTTTCAAAATCCTGTCCGACACCAACGGTGTAGGTTCCACACACCGAAATTATTTGATATGAATAGTATGTATCCGGGCTGGCACAAGCAGGTGGATTTGCCGTAAGTCCTGTTTTATTACCGCTGCTATAAACAGATGCCCATACATTTGGAGTAGTTGCCATATCCTGAGCTGCCACAAAATAATGTACATAATCTTTATCCTGTACTCCGCCACCAAATGTAAATGAGTACTGATTGTTGCCAAGCGAAACTCCTTGCACACCAATCCACGAACCGGATGGAGTCATCGTTGATGATTTTTGCCAGTAAAGCATTGGCAAGCCAATACCTGAAACAGGAATTCCTGATAAATTGTCGGTTATAGTTGCAATCAGTGTCCGGGATTCGGTAGAAGCTGTATTGTTCAAAAAATCGTACTGAATTGTAGGTGGTACATCATCAAGATAAATGCCTGCATACTCATCAGCGCCAACATCAGGCGCTAATGCAGGATATCCTGTTAATGCAGGACAAGCAGGATCAGGAAAACGTTTATCACCATCAAAATCTTCAATATTAATATTCTCACTTTCAAATGTACTTACCATTCCACCGCTCTCGCAATGTGTAATTCCTCCAACCTGTAAGTGTAAATCAAACGGCGCGGTAGTCGTGTTTATAAATGGAGGCATTTCAAAGAAAGAATTTTCATCACAGTCAAATATCATCATGTAATTGTTGAAATTGTCGTAAAAAAAGGTACTTAAATCCCTGAAAATGTAATAGGGAGCGCCCGATGCAGGTGTATAATAACAATTTCTGTCCGATTCGTTCGATGGTCTTTTTCCAAAGTAAATACTGCTGCTTCCCACTCCGTTGGGGGTTGAGTTGTTTATAAATATATTGTTTTGGAAAGTTGTAACAGGAGTTGAACTTGTTGTAGAACTGTAATAAACTGCGCTACCAAAATCAGATCCTGAGCTTGTTCCATTCAGAAATACAGTATTATTTATTACATACAATTTTCGGGTTGAAGTGCCGTTTGATCCGAAATTAATGCCAGCTATGGTTAAAAAATTTCCTGCCGATTCGGTTTTTAAATCCGAAATATAATTGTTATAAATCAGACAGTTGGTCATGTTATCTACAAAGATACCCTTAAGGGTTGTTCCATTTTGACTCAAAGTATTATTTGCTACAGTGGGATTTCCGGATTTAGTCATCAAATCGTAAATATCGTTTTTATAAATCTTTGTCAAAGTACCAAAATTGGCATAAATTCCATAAACATATCCTATATTAAGCGATAAAGAATTTATCTTATTTCCACCTATATTTTTGTTAGTAGATGTACCTGTTGTGTGAATTGCAGTTACATTTTTAAAACTGTATGTGTTGGTTCCACCAATAGTAAAATTACTGAACGTGTTACCCTGAATAGTTAAATTTGTTACTGATGCTTCACAGTGAAATCCATAAATTCTTGTTTCCTGATCGCCTGTTGCATTGGTTATGGTATTATTGTTAAAAATGTTTTCTGTAACAGTGGTGTTAGTGCCCGCTGCAGTTTTAATACCATAAATTAATCCCGATGAGCCTGTTTTGGTGTTACCTGAAATCCTGTTTCCCGAAATTGTTAAATCAACCGGACTGGAAGTAGTTTGAATGCCCGTAAATGTTCCAATGCAGGGAATTGTATTGTTAAGAATATTATTGTTTTTAATTTCTGCAACTTTAGGTGCAGTTTCAAGAGTAATACCATAAAATCCCGAAGCTGTTGTAGCATAATATGTACAGTTCTGAATAGTATTCCCGTTTATTTTTATTTCACTGCCGGTTAAGTTACTTCCGCTTTTGCATGAGATTCCATAAATGCTTGAAGCGCTTATTGAACCATTTTTAAGTGATATAATATTGCCTGAAATCTCTGCTTTTGCACCGAGTGCAGCTTCAGCCTGAACTCCGTAAATGTCAGCATTGGGACCGGTGCTTTCGGTTAGAGTATTATTCTTTGTAACAATGTTATTCTGATAAATGAAATAAATACCGGCTGTTCCAAAATTAGAAATAATATTTCCTGTGGGTACGCCAATTTTATTGTTTTGGTCGTACAGCGTGTAAGGAGATGGTGCGTTATAGCCATTTAAACAAATTCCCTGAAAGCAATTTGTTATCGTATTGTTGAAAAATTCACAATTACTGTTCGTATCGTTTGTGTCAGTTATTGTAAGAGCCGTTGCATTTGTGGCCACATGATTGCCGGAATAAATTCCACGGGTTGATATGTATGATTTGGTTAGACTGATGCTGCAATTTTTAATCACAACATTTTGGCATCCGTTGAAGGGAGTTGTGTTTTGTTTTTTAACCAAAGCAAAACCCCATTCCATTCTTGTAGTATTGGTAGTGTTAGTAGATTTTTCAAGAATATTAATTTCACTAAATGCGATGTAATCACACCCATGAAGAACAAATATTCCATCGTAAGTTCCGGTTCCGGCTGTAATTTGAGGGTTGGCGCCTTCGCCCGATTTCTGAAAAACAATTTGATTAGAGGCAGTGCCGGTGGCTGTTATATGTCCGGCGGTAGGAGAAGAAAATGTTTCGGCATGTCCGGCGGCAATGTTAAAGGTTACTCCACCTGAACCTACTCAGTTCGCGTTAAGAGCTGCTATAGCCAGCTCAACTGTTGCATAATCGCAGGGAATAGTTTTAATTCCGATGAGCGATTGACTTCGGGCAGTGATACTCAATGCAAACACTGAGATACACAAAAATGCAAAAAAGTAAACTGATCTTTTCATGATAAAATGTATTTAGTCGATTTTTAGCTGCCATACTGTTAGCATTTTTTAGTGAAAAAAAATTGATTTACTTTTGCAAAAATAGTAAAAATATTGTATTAAATGAAAAATATCATTTATAAATGTTTAAAAAATTAAACTGAATTTTCAAAAGAGTTATTAGGGAATGCATCTGCTAAAACACCTGCATTTCGAATTATTAAACCGGATATTTTTTAATTGTCGGGTTTTATTTGCGTTTTAAGAAATTAATTTCAGTTATTACACAGGTTGTACTAAACCGGTAATTTCGGCGTGCAAATCAAGCGTTTCTTTCAGGAGCTTGGCGTTTTTCAGATTGTGAAATTTAAAACGGATTTTTGCGCTCAATTTTCTAAAACTTTTGTACCAATTAAAAGATAATTTTCCGGTGATATATTGTAAGGGTAATATAAAAAGCAGGCTCAGAAAGTTTAGTTCGAGTTTTTTGTATATGTACACACCTTGAAGTATATAAAAAAGCGGGAAGCTAATCATTCCACTCACAAAACGCAACGAACTGAGACCGCCAGGAAAATTTATTTTATAAATTCTGCGAACCAAATCAGGTACAAAAAAAGGCATCACATTCAGCAATAATCCCGCAATAAAAATTGGCGATGTTAAGATTAATACAATTGTTGAAAGTAAAATATTTAAAACCGATGCTGGTTTCTTTTCCAACACCCAGTTTTTGAAATTAAGCCGTTGCAGGTTTTGTTTATATTCTTTGCAGAGTTTATCTATTTTTTCTGCGGTTTCAGGTTCCGAAAATTCAAGTTTGTTGAGCCATTGTGCTGTTTTTTGACGCACATAAAAGTAATTGAGTGGATTTTCTGGAAGATTAAACTGTCGGGTTACAGCTGTGTTTGTAAGTTCCGTTGCGGTTTCGAATCCATAATAATATTGCTCGGAACTTATGTGAACTGTTAAGTTTGTAAGTTCTTTAAAAAGCAGGCTACGTAAAATATTTATTGCTTTTACCTGATTTTCCTGATAATAATCCATAAAATCAGCCACTTCGATAGGTTTTCCTATGTTGATAATAATTTTCTGTCCGAACTTTTCAATATTATTATAATCGATACCAATAGGAACGATTTTTACACAAGGTTCGCTTCCGTACTTTTGCTGTGCATTGAAAGCAATCCGAAAAATTCCTTTTACCAGCGGACGGATTCTTCGGAATGAACCCTGATTACCTTCCGGCATTATTCCCAAAGCAAGGTTTTTTTCGAGCACTTCATTGCATTGCTCAAACGATGCTTTGTTTTTTTCAAGATTTTCTATGCCATCGCGCATTCTGAATGCAGGTATCAGTTTTATGAAGCGCAAAAACTGTGTAAACTTTTTACCCTTGAACATATCAGAGCGTCCCATGTATATAATCGGAAGTTTTCGTGGAATTACCGAAATCACTGCAAGCGGATCCATCAGTGCGTTAACATGATTTGCAGCAAAAATTACAGGTCCGGTTTCTGGTATGTTTTCGCGCCCTGTTACAGTATATTCTCCGTAAAAACGCTTGAAACAGAACATGAAATATTCTCTTACAAGAGCATACGATAGATGATATTTGTAGATATTTGCCATTCTGAAGAAAGTATTGAAAAGTTTGCTTTGCGAAATTAAAAAAAAGAAATAAATAGATTATACTATGAATAGAAAAACTAACAAGTTTAGCTAAAAAAAGTGTTTTGTTTGTTTTTCAAAAATGCTTGTCGGCAAAATTGATTATATTTGTGAAGCATTTTTTCAATTATTTTGAAAGAAAGAAATGCCAAATTTTCATTAATAAATTTTCCAAATTTCAACATTATGACTCTTTTTAATATCCCTTTTATTGAATGGATTGGATATATTGGCTCAGTAATAGTAGCAGTATCGCTTACAATGAGCTCTATTAAAAAATTGCGTTGGTACAATCTGGCAGGCGCTGCAGTTTTTTCTTTTTACGGATTTGCAATCGGTTCGTTGCCGGTGGGTTTGCTCAATTTATTCATTGTACTTACAAATATTTTTTATCTGATAAAAATGTTTTCCGCTAAAGAAGCATTTAATTCCGTTCTTGTAAGTTCTCAAAATCAGTATCTGGCTTATTATCTCGACTTTCACAAAGAAGAAATAGGACATTTTTTCCCTGAATTTGATAAAAAACTAATGACCGATGACACTAATCAAAGCAAACTTTTTCCGCTTTTACTGTTGCGGAATGCATCCGTAGCCGGGGTGCTTTTGGGCTCACTCAATAACAATACGCTGTACGTTTATATCGATTTTGTAACAGCGCCTTACCGTGATTTAAAGCCCGGCGATTTCTTTTACAAAAAAAATATTCAATTTCTGAAAAATCACGGAATACAAAAAATTGTAAGTAACACCACTAATAAACATCATCGAGCTTATCTTTTACGAATGGGGTTTTTACCTATACCATCGAGTGCGAACAGTTACATTAAGGAAATCTGATACAACAATTTCCTCCAACATACGGAGAATCCGGCTTTACAACAAATGAAATACGTAGGTGTAATACTTCCCGTGCCCGTTGGCAATACCTTCACTTATCATGTTCCCAATGAGTTTGAAGAACTTGTACAGGTTGGTATGCGGGTTGTAGTACCTTTCGGTCCCAAAAAAATGTACACTGCTATTGTGGCGGTAATACATACTTTTAAACCTGATTTGCCTTACGAAATAAGGGATGTAATTTGTCCGCTCGATAATGCTCCCGTGCTACGTTTTCCTCAGTTGAAATTTTGGGAATGGATAAGCACATACTACATGGCTTATATGGGCGAAGTATATCAAGCTGCAGTTCCGGCGGGTCTCAAACCCGACAGTGAAACCATGGTATGCCTCAATCCCTATTTCGAAGCCGAAGAAGTTTTACCCGAAAAAGAGCAAAAGATACTCGATATTTTGTCGGATGGTAAACCGGTTTCTGTTGATAATCTTACCAAGCTTGCAGCTGTGCGTTCACTCATGTCTTCGCTCAAAAGTTTACTCACGCGGGGTGCAATTGAAGTGAATGAGGAGTTTTCTGAAAAATTTCGAGCTAAAACAGAAACATACGTCAGATTAACCCACGAAGCGCGTGAAGAAGCTGCTTTGCTCGCAATTTTCGAACTGTTTGCTAAAGCCAAAAAACAGCTTGATTTACTGATGTTTTACATCGATTTATCAAAATGTCTGAATCCCAAATTGTATCGCGAAGTTTCCAAAAAGGAATTGCTCGAAAAAAGCGGTATCAGTGCAGCTATACTTTCAAGTCTTGCTGAGAAAGGCGTTTTTGAAATTTACAAAAAAGTAGTGGGCAGACTCGAAATCGATACACTTGAAACTTCGGAAATTTATGAATTAAATTCATTTCAGCAAAAAGCATTTTCCGAAATTCAAAATCAGTTTTTAGCTTATCGGGTTGTTTTACTGCATGGTGTAACATCGAGTGGTAAAACAGAAATTTATATCCATCTGATAAAAAAAATAATAGCCGAAGGCAAACAAGTTCTGTATCTTGTGCCCGAGATTGCACTTACAACACAACTTACATCGCGACTGAAAAAGATATTCGGGAATCGGCTTGGAGTTTACCATTCTAAATTTTCCGATGCAGAGCGGGTTGAAATATGGAACAAAGTTTTGACCGATAATGGTTATGATGTCATTATCGGAGTTCGTTCCTCAGTTTTTTTACCATTCCGTCAGCTTGGATTGATAATTGTAGATGAGGAGCACGAAAGTAGTTTTAAGCAATACGATCCGGCGCCACGCTACAATGCGCGAAATGCCGCCATAATACTTGCTGGTATGCACGGAGCGAACACTTTGTTGGGTAGCGCTACGCCATCCATCGAAAGTTATTACAATGCACAAACCGGAAAATTTGGATTTGTGGAATTAAATCAGCGTTTTCAGGAGCTCGAAATGCCCGAAATTCAGGTTTGCGATACAAGAGAAGCTTATCGAAAAAAACAAATGACCGGACATTTTTCGGATTTATTAATCCAAAAAATGAAAACTGCACTCAATTCCAATGAGCAGGTTATTCTTTTTCAGAACCGCCGCGGTTATGCGCCATACATCGAATGTAAAGCCTGTTCTTATGTTCCCAAATGCAAAAACTGCGATGTCAGTCTTACCGTTCACAAGGTTTTTAATACGCTCAGTTGTCATTATTGCGGTTTTTCGGCTTCAATTCCGGCGCTTTGTCCGGCATGTAACACTCCATCGCTGTTTACAAAAGGTTTCGGTACGGAACAAATCGAAGACGAACTGAAATTGTTGTTTCCCGATGCCCGCGTAGGACGAATGGATCTGGACACTACACGCTCAAAAAAATCGTACGAAAAACTAATCACAGGTTTCGAACAGCGGAATATTGATATTCTGGTAGGAACACAAATGGTAACCAAAGGA
>CAYQWD010000052.1:0-9646 GCA_964420955.1 uncultured Paludibacter sp.
ACCATATTAAAGCGAATGTGTTGATAATATTAAACATGGTATGAAAAAGCGACAAGCCATACGATGTGGCAGTTTGTAATTTCACCAGTTTTTTACTAACTGCAATATCTTCTCCTTTAAGTGGTGCGCTGGATGTGATTCTTTCCATGGTAGTTGTATCGATTGATTGCGCAAAAGACGTAATATCTGTAGGATTGCCGGGACCAATGGAGGATACGACCGAGATTATTAATTTTGTAAACGGATAAAAAATCAGCAACATCCAGAATACGCCAAATAAATTAAAGGTTAGATGAGCTAAAGCTGCTCTTTTCGCTGAAATATTTGCTGGAATTGCGGCTATATTTGCTGTAATGGTTGTTCCGATATTTTCTCCAAGTACCATTGCAGCGCCAAGTTCAAAAGAAATCCAACCTTTGCTGCACATAATTAGCGTAATAGCCACAGTTGCACTCGATGATTGTACTACTATTGTCAATAAGGTTCCGATAAATACAAATATCAATACTGATGTAAATCCTGACTGGGTGAATTGTGTAAGAAAACTCAGAATCTCAGGATTGCTTTGAAGATCTGGAACAGAATTTTTAAGTAAATCGAGACCGAAAAAGAGTAACGCAAAACCTAAAATTACTTCGCCCCATGATTTATGTTTGTTGTTGGTCGAAAAAATAAAAGGAATGGCAAAACCAATCAGTGGAATGGCAATTTTAGCAATACTCACTTTAAACCCGAAAAGTGAAATAATCCATGCCGTAACTGTGGTGCCAATATTTGCTCCCATAATTACAGTTATTGATTGGAGCAATGTGAGCAGCCCAGCATTTACAAAACTTACTACCATAACAGTAGTAGCAGACGATGATTGAATCGTGGCGGTTATCAGTAATCCGGTGAGCGCTCCGGTAAATTTATTACGGGTCATGGCTGCAAGTATGCCACGTAGTTTTGGTCCGGCTACATTTTGCAGAGCTTCACTCATTGTTTTCATCCCGAACAAAAACAGCCCGAGAGAACCAACAAGTGTCAGAAAATCGTACAAAGTATAATTCATTTACTGAATGATTTCTCAAAATAATTTGCAAATGTACTTTAAAATCATTTACAGTCAAAGTTATGTTTTTAAAAAAATACGTATTTTTACACAGGCAAACTTATTAAAGAATTCATCTCAAAAAAAATTATGAATAAAAGTGTAACAATTTATTGTAAAAACACCCGAACATTTCACGATTATCCTTCAGGCACTTCGCTGACTGAAATTTATTCAGACTTGAATATTCAACTCCCATATCAGGTTGTTGCTGCAAGGGTAAATTATAAAGTAGAATCTCTTAATTTTATGGTTTACAAACCCAAGGATATAGAATTTATCGATTTAAGCAGCTCTTCGGGTATGCGGGTATATGTGCGCACATTAAGTATGATTTTATCTAAAGCAATATTCGAACTTTATCCTGAAGCATATCTGCGCATTGAACACCCAATATCAAAAGGCTATTATTGTAGAGTCGAAGGTCCTGGAATCAAAATTGATCAAACATTTATTGATAGTTTGAAGCTGCGGATGAATGAAATAGTGGAAGCCAACCGCCCGGTTTATACTGAAGAAAAACAAACAGTTGAAGTAAAAGCTCTTTTTTCCGAACAACCACACCATACCGATAAAATTTCACTTTTCGACACACTCGGCAATCCCTATTGCAGGTTTTTTAGAATAGACGATTTTATCGATTATTATAACAGTATTTTACTTCCATCGACCGGTTATATAAAATTATTCGACATAGTGCCCTACTACGATGGAATGTTGCTTGTGGTACCCGATCGGGAAAATCCCTTTGTGCTCGAAAAAGTGATACCACAACCGAGGATTTACGAAATATTTCAGGAATTTCTTGGTTGGAATAAAATTATGAACCTGAATAATGTTGGTGAATTTAACATTGCATGCCGTAATAATCAATCTTTTAATTTGATAAAGGTTTCTGAAGCTTTGCATGAAAAGAAAGTAGCTTATATTGCTGATATGATTTCCCAACGATCTGGAAAAGCAAGAATTGTACTTGTTTCAGGTCCTTCTTCTTCCGGCAAAACTACTTTCAGCAAACGATTATCCATACAATTAATGGTTTGTGGGCTGAAGCCTCTTTCTATCTCGCTCGATAATTATTTTGTTAACAGAAATGAGACTCCACTCGATGAAAACGGTGAATGGGATTTTGAACATTTGAATGCTCTTGATCTTGCGTTGTTCAATGATCATATCAGCAAATTAATTCATGGAGAAGAAATAGAAGTACCATTTTTTAATTTTGAAAACGGGAAGCGACTGTACAAAGGAGATAAAATGCGGCTTGGTGAAGAAAACATTCTTATACTCGAGGGAATTCACGCACTTAATCCTGATTTATTGCCCGACATACCATCTGAAAGCACATTTAAAGTGTATGTATCTCCTCTTACAACCATTTCTATTGATAATCACAACTGGATACCTACGACAGATACACGACTTTTACGAAGAATTATTCGCGATTACCGCTTTCGAAATTACTCTGCCCGCGAAACGATAGCTCGTTGGCCCAGTGTTCGCCGCGGCGAAGAAAAGTGGATTTATCCCTATCAGGAAAATGCCGATGTTATGTTTAATTCAGCTTTACTTTTCGAATTTGCAGTTTTGAAAAAGCATGCTGAACCTATTCTTGCCGAAGTGCCAAAATATTGCGATGAATACACCGAAACTCACAGACTGATTAAGTTTCTGAATTATTTTGTACCTATACCCGATAGAGAAATACCACCTACATCATTGCTCCGCGAATTTCTTGGTGGAAGCAGTTTCAGGTATTGATTGTTTAAAATTAGGACAAATCCCCGAGCTAAAGGTGAGTTTTGTCTTTTTTAAACAATTCTGATATAGAGCAAAAAGGCTACTGTTGTATGGGCAAATATTTCAGAGCTTCTGGAACTACTTCCTGCATTTTTGCAATTCGCTTTTCATCAGAAGGATGTGTACTTATAAATTCAAAAACTGAACCAGATCCATTTGCTGACATTCGCTTCCAAAACTCAACTGCTTCGATAGGGTGATATCCTGCCATAGCCATGAAAATTAACCCGAGCCTGTCAGCTTCATATTCATGTTTTCTCGAGTAAGGCAGTAAAACACCAACTTGAGCGCCGATTCCGTAAAGCGTATTTATTCCAATGCGTGTAATTTCCGATTTATTGGAAAGTAGTATATCGGTAACAGCTGCTCCGTATTGTAACAAGAGTTGCTGGCTTAGACGTTCATTGCTGTGTTTTGCTATTGCATGAGCTATTTCGTGCCCCATAACTACTGCAATGCCTTCTTCGGTTTGTGTCATTGGTAATATGCCCTCGAAGAAAACCACTTTTCCTCCTGGCATACAAAATGCATTTACAGTTGTATCTTTTACAAGGTTAAATTCCCATGCAAGATTTTTAATTTCTGCTTCAAGTTTATTTTCGAGAAGGTATTTTTCTACTGCAGTTGAAATATTCACCCCGACTTTACGTACCAGTTCTGAGTTTGCTGCATCTTTCGATTTGGGAACCGAGTCGATGAACTGTTTATAGCTTTTTGCACTCATAGCAAGTATCTCGCTATCCGATACCAGTAACAATTGTTTGCGACCTGTAATAAGAACACTTGTACAGGATGCTAATAATAAAATGGTAAAAGTGATTAATAAGTACTTTTTCATTTTTGTATATATTTAAAAGTTATGTTTAATTTTTTTTATTTTATGTTTGCAAGGTTATTATCAACGTATTTGATGCAACCGGTATTTTTTATTACTCAATATTTTTTATCTTTGCAAAGATAAAAAATTGTTTTAATTAAGAGTGTTTCTCATAATATGCTATAAGTAGTTAAAATTATTGCACATTTGCATACAAAGAATTTTATTGTTTTTGAATAATTTCAACCATAGATATTCTTACTGTTTTGATAAAATAACAAAAAAACAGGAGTATTAATCAGAAAAAACTTTGCTTATGTCATGCCGGATTTTTTCATCGGATTTTCGCCGATTATTAAGAAAATATACAAAATCTATTCTGGCAACAGTACTTATCTTTTATTTATCATTAGTGCCCTCATCAGGTTTCGATGGCTTTAAAGAGTTTGTTTTATTTGAAGGAATCGATAAATTGATTCATTTTTTGATGTATTTTATTCTTTCACTGTTTTTACTTGTAGAGTATGGAAATGTACAATCACAAAAGTACTTCAATCTTCAACGTTTTATAATTGCATTTTTATATCCTGCTTTACTTGGCACTATAATGGAATTTTGCCAGTATTTATTTACTCCTTCAAGATTTTTAGAAATCGCAGATTTAATGTTTAACCTTGGAGGTGTTTTCAGTGCATGGCTCATTTGTACGCTTATAGGTTTTAAAACGATATTTTTAAAAAAAACAAATGAGTTCAGCCGAAGAATTAAGATTTAATATTGGAATTACCCTGATAAAAGGTATAGGCAACAGTCTTGCAAAAAATCTTATAGCTTATCTTGGTAGTGCTTCTGCCGTATTTCGTGAGAAACAGCATCACTTATCAAAAATTCCTGGAATAGGGGAAGTTCTCTCCCGCGAAATTGCCTCAGCCGATGTGCTTAAGCGTGCTGATGAAGAAATTGAATTTCTGCACAGGAACAAGATTAATTATTGTTTTTATGCTGACAAGGAATATCCCTTCAGACTAAAGGAGTGCGAAGATGCTCCAGTCATGCTTTATTCGAAAGGTACCAAAAATCTAAACGATGGTAAAATGATAGCAATAGTTGGTACGCGTAACGCCACTGATAAAGGTAAAGAAATCACCCGAAAATTTATAAACGACATCTCAATTACACTACCTCAGGCAGTAATTATTAGCGGTTTGGCTTATGGCATTGATGTCTGCGCCCATAAAGCTTCACTCGATTGTGGGATTAATACCTTTGCCGTGTTGGGTCATGGGCTCGATAGGATTTATCCTTCTGCACATCGTTCAACTGCAGTAAAAATTCTGGAAAATGGAGCATTAATCACAGAATACATCAGCAAAACAAACCCTGACCGTCAAAATTTTGTTGGACGCAACCGCATAATTGCGGGTCTGAGCGATGTGGTTGTTGTGGTTGAGTCAGCATTAAGCGGTGGAGCGCTTATAACTGCCGAACTTGCTGCTGATTATAATCGTGATGTGTTTGCGTTTCCTGGAAGAATTGGAGATGAATGGTCGGCTGGTTGCAATGCCCTTATAAAAACTAATAAAGCAGCGCTTATCGAAAATGCTGCCGATTTGCTCAAATTCATGAATTGGCAAGCAGTTGAAGGAAAAACATTAACAAATGTACAAACTTCTCTTTTTTTAGACTTAGATGATAATGAAAAAAAGATAATTTCAGTGCTTCGGCAAAATAATGATGGTATGCAACTGAATGAACTGGCTTTAAAACTTGAAATACCTGTAAGTAAAGCATCTGCCTTGTTACTGCAACTCGAGTTCAAAGGTTTGGTGAAATGCCTCCCTGGTAATATGTATAAAATTGTTAAGTAGAAAGGTGGAATTGTACTATACATTTTTTTGGTTAGCGCATTAACAGGATATTTTATAATTTTGTTGGCAAATAATTTGTAAATTTTTATAAATCACAACTATAGTATGTTTTTTGAAAAACTAATTTGGTTGATTAAATAACAAACAAACACAGTTTTAATATCATTTATAAAAACTTTAGCAATGCAATAAGAAAAATTCAGCATAAAAATCAAATATTTTATATTAACTTTGCACGCTTAAATCCCTTGTATGTGTTAAATCTCGAATTATTGGAAAATATTACAAGTAAAAAACATCTGTGAATACAGCTGGTTAAAAAAATAATCCTGATTATTAAAACTTTTTTTATCGTGAAAAAATTTATAATTCCTATTTTGGCGGGTTTACTGCTAATTGGCTGCAAAGCCTCCCACAACATAGTATATTTACAGGATGCCGGTCAACGCGCCATTTTTATTCCCGGCGATTTAACGCCAATTCCCGAAGCGGTGATAAAAGTCGGCGATTTGTTGTCCATTACAGTAAATTCCAATACACCCGAAGCTGCAATGCCGTTCAATTTACCAATTTACCCTGTGCCAAGAGCAGAAAATGCTTATAACATTGGCAGTGGCACATCAGGTATAACCGGTAGTCAGGGAGCATTGCAAAATTATTTGGTCGATACTGAAGGAAAAATTGTATTTCCTGTGATAGGGAAATTATATGTAGCTGGTATGACTAAAAGTCAACTTTCCGATTTAATTAAAAATCGTATCTATCCACGCTATATCAACGAAGAACCGATAATTCTTATCCGTTATGCCGGATTTAAAATAAGTATTTTAGGCGAAGTTGCCCGTCCGGGTGTAATAAATACAAATAACGAGAAAATTACCATACTCGAAGCTCTTGCCTACGCTGGCGACTTAACAATGTTTGCCTTGCGTGATAATATTTTATTGATTAGAGAAAAGGACGGAAAACGGGAAACTGTAAGAATTGATATCCGTGATAAAAATCTTTTAAATTCACCCTATTATTTTTTACAGCAGGACGATGTTTTGTACGTACAACCCAATGAAGTGAAAATTAACAATACTGCTTTCACTTCAACACTTGCAATACCGGTTTCGGTTATTGGTACGCTCTCATCGCTTGCTTCGCTTGTAATTATCATGTTAAATGTGTCGAAATAACATTTTAATATTTTAGTTTGAAACGGCGTGATTCATAAAATCGATTATCAAAAGTTTTTATCAGTTTTAATTTTTTTCGAAAAAACCATACATTGTAAACAATTATCACGATACTAAGGCTGAATTTTAAAACACTTTTTAAACAGCCTGTTTTTTAAAATACTTGCATTAAACTCCGGAATCCATCAAAAACTTTTTGCAAAAAAATCTTTATAAATAAATTTAGATGAATACTTACAACAACGACGGCGAATTTGATTATTTAGCAGATGATAAACCCATAAATTGGAGAGAAATATTTGAAAAAATAATGTTTCAATGGAAATTGATCTTGCTTTCTGTCATCTTGTTTCTGGCTGCAGGTTACGTATATGTAAATTTACAGCGCGATGTTTTTCAGACAGGCGCTTCATTGCTTGTAGCCGATCAAAAAGGACAGATGAGTGAACTTACGCTGGTTAACCAGCTAAGCGCAAGCAGGTCATTTTCTCCTTTTAGTAATACTGGTCTTAATAATGAAGTTCAGGTACTAAAATCGTCAGAACTCATGAAAAGGGTTGTAACCGACCTTGAATTACATACTTCATATACACATAAAAAAATACTCGAAACGTATGAACTTTACACATCATCGCCATATTATGTACGGCTTGATAGTGCATCTATGATGAATCTTGGATCCAAAATTGAATTCGACATTACAAAAAAAGAGAATAAATACGTACTAAAGGGAATGTACAGAAAACAAGAATTTAAAAAAGAACTGCCTATACTCCCTGCTACTGTTATATTACCTGTCGGTCAGTTAACGATAATTGAACGCAGTAAACCCGATGAAAGAACCATAACCGTAACAATAACACCGATTCTTGCAACTGCAAGAAGAATCTCAGGAGCTAATTTGTCTGTTTCAACATCAAAAAATGAAGATGTGATAAATATTACAGCCAGAGATTTTCATCCGCAAAGAGCCAAAGATTTAGTTAACACTGTAATTCAGGTTTATAATCGCGATGCTATCGAACAAATCAATCGTTCTGCTTTATACACTGCCAATTTTATAGATGAAAGGCTCAGTTTATTAACCAAAGAACTATCCGGTGTTGAAACAGAAATTGAACAATATAAAAAAACAGAGGGACTGACCAACGTACAGGCTGATGCGCAATTGTTTTTACAAAGTAACACTGAAAATGAAAAACAACGTATGGATGCAGAAATTCAACTTCAGCTAATCCGATACGTAGAACAATTTGTAAACGATACTAAAAATAACAGTGAACTAATACCAAATCTCGGGCTTACCGATCCGGGTCTTGTTACAGTAGTTGGGCAATACAACCAATTGGTGTTAAACCGGCAGCGAATTGCCCAAGGTTCGTCTGCAGATAATCCGGTATTGAAAAATATTGATAACCAAATTTCCTCGACACGCACTTCTCTCAAATCAGGGATTGCAATTGCCCGTCAAGGTTTACAGTTAAGCAGCAAAAGCATCGATACAAAAAATCAGCAATTGCGTAGCCGTTTGAGCAATATTCCACGTCAAGAGCGTGAAATACTCGAAGTTACTCGTCAGCAACAAGTAAAACAAACGCTTTATATTTTCTTGTTGCAAAAACGCGAAGAAGCCTCACTGAGTATGGCTGTGGCAGCTCCAAAAGGTCGCCTGCTCAATGCTCCAGATTTTACATCGCATATAGCGCCACGCTCAGTTATACTGATGGGAATTTTTCTTTTATTGGGAATGGTTATTCCGGTGGCAATTATTTTGCTGAAAGATATTTTACGCACACATATTATCGACAGAGCCGATGTGGAAAAACTGACAAAACTTCCACTGCTTGGTGTGCTCGGACATAAAAAAGAAGAGGGCGCAATTATCGACCATCGTTCAAATGCAACAGCAAACTCTGAACTTTTCAGATTGATGCGTGCAAAACTTCAATTTGCACTTAATTATCCGCAGGAAAAAGTTTTACTTGTTACTTCTACCGAAAGTGGTGAAGGAAAAACATTTGTAAGCATAAACCTTGCCGTTTCATTATCATTAACTGAGAAAAAAGTTTTGCTTATTGGAATGGATCTTCGCAAACCTATGCTTGCAAAATACTTTAATATCACAGAAAAAGAAGGTGTTACGTCTTTCCTTTCAGGTATCACTAATGACTATCGCTCGTTGATTCATACTTCGGATGAATACAAATGGCTCGATATTTTGCCTGCAGGCGTAGTACCGCCAAATCCAAATGAACTTATCATGCGCGATAGATTGGACAACATGATTGACGATCTGAAAAAAGTTTATGATTACATAGTAGTAGATACTGCTCCTGTAGGTGCAGTTTCCGATACTTATCTGCTCGATCGCGTTGCCGACCTTTCACTTTATGTGTGCCGTGCAGGATTTACGGATAAGCGAAGCATCGAATTTATAAACAATATCAGCGAAGAAAATAATCTAAAACGCATCTATCTGGTGGTAAACGATGTGGATGTTGATGGGCGTAGCCGTTATGGATATTACCGTAAATATGGTTACGGTTACGGATATGGTTATGGTTACGGCAGTAAACCTGATGGCAGAAAAAAGTAATAATAAAATGGAACTAACTTGTTTAGAATGTAATTTGGCGAATTCGCTTTAAACAAGTTTTTTATAGTTCTAATCTATTCTTGTCCATTTATTTGTCAACATGAAACAGTTTCTGTTTTTACTTCTCATTTTCGGAATTTTACAAGAAACAAAAAGTGTTGATCCTGTTAGCTTGAATAATTTTGCTCCAGGCTGGTTCATTGGTATCGATGGAGGATTTAATGTTGTAGTGGCCGAAGCTTTTTTACCAAATTTTCCGTCATCGGCATTGGGTGGGTCAGGAGTAACGCT
>CAYQWD010000052.1:9656-10790 GCA_964420955.1 uncultured Paludibacter sp.
CCGAGTATCGTTTTACTAAGGATTTTGGTGTCAGGCCGTTAGTTGGTTTTGCCCTTTCGCGTTGGTACGATAATAAAAACGGCAATTCTTTTACTTCTCAGTTTGGCGCCGTGGATTTTAAATTTGATGCAACGAATCAATTTTCAGAGTATGTCAGGTTTCGAAACAAAACCATATATTTGTTTTCCGGTGCCGGTTTGTTTTATCGAAACAGCATTGCAAACCATGAAAAATATAATGATACCCCAAGAGTATTATCATTAGTGCGAATTGGTGGAAGTATTGAGTTTAGACTGAAAAAAACGCTATTGCTTAATTTGAACGGCGAGTTGAATTTTATCGATGACAGACTCAACGGATATGATGCAGGAAAACGATCATTTGATATTTTGCCTTGCTTAACGATAGGATTGATCTTTGATTTCAGCCCAAAAATGCATGGTCGTTGGGATTATGGTAAAAACTAAAATCATTTTTTTTTACAAGATTTTTTTTAAAGCCTGAGTTGATTTTATTATAATTGTTGAAAAATTTGAAGGTAAATTTGCCAAGTCAGATTTGTTTACAAAAATCAAGTGAAGTTAATAATTAAGAACATACAAGTTTATAATGAAGATTCTTGTAACAGGCGGTGCCGGTTTTATTGGTTCTAACTTATGTGAAAATCTTCTGAAAAGGGGAGATAAAGTTACTTGTCTGGATAATTTTTCAACTGGCAAACGCGAAAATATTCAGCATTTATTGCAGGATTATACATCAAATTTTTCCTTAATCGAAGGAGATATCCGTAATCTTTCCGACTGTTTCAAAGCAGTTCAGGGAAACAATTATGTTCTGCATCAGGCTGCGCTTGGTTCTGTTCCCCGTTCAATAAAAGATCCGGTAACCTCCAACGAAGTTAATATCAGCGGATTTCTGAATATGCTTGTAGCTTCAAGAGATGCAGGCGTGAAACGGTTCGTTTATGCTGCAAGTTCGTCAACTTATGGCGATTCTGCATCGCTGCCAAAAGTTGAAAGTGTGATAGGGAAACCTCTTTCACCTTACGCCATAACAAAATATGTGAACGAATTATATGCTGATGTTTTTTCCCGTATCTATGGTATGGATTGTATTGGTTTGCGTTATTTTAAT
>CAYQWD010000053.1:0-9708 GCA_964420955.1 uncultured Paludibacter sp.
CACTTATGCTTTCATGGGGTCGTAATTTTATGTGGCTTACTGATATTTTTGTAGACTATGTGCCCATGTACAATAAATTCCGTACTGTTTCGATGAATTTGGTAGCTACAGGTTTTGGCATTACTTTAATCGCACTGCTTTCGCTAAAAAAAGTAATCGAAAACGAAATCGATTCGAAGAAACTTTTAAAATCAGTTTATATTAGCGCAGGTATTTCCGGCGGTTTAGCGCTGATTTTTGCACTCATTCCATCTTTGGCCGGAAACTTTGTATCGTCAACCGATGCACAGCAATTTCAGGGCGATTATGCTTTTATGCTTGAAACTTTACCCCTCGACCGTGAAGATATGCTTCGGAGCGATGCATGGCGTTCGTTTGCATTTATTATCATTGCAGCAGGATTATTATGGCTTTACATTAATAAAAAAATAAAACAAATGCTTGCAATTACATTATTCGGTATTTTATTTCTTTCCGATTTAATGCCTGTAGCAAAACGTTATCTGAACGATGATCATTTTTCGCGCAAACGCCGGTTCGATAATCTAATTCAACCTACAGCTGCCGACAATTATATTCTGCAAGACAAAACACAATTCAGAGTGCTGAATGCTGCTGTTAATATTTTCAACGATGCATCTCCCTCTTACTTTCATAAAAATATAGGCGGGTATCATGCAGCCAAGTTACGACGTTATCAGGAATTAATAAATATGCAGATTGAAAGTGAAATCGGACTACTTTTCGGAGCTTTTGGTCGCGCACAAACTTTTAATGATATACTGCCAGTGCTTGATTCACTCGGAGTACTAAATATGCTGAACATGAAATATGTAATTTACAATAAAGATACAGCTCCGCTTGTCAACCCTAAAGCCAATGGGAATGTATGGCTGGTAAAAAATGTAATAACAGCTGCATCTGCCGATGAAGAAATGAAACTTGTTGGCGATATCGACACAAAAACCACAATGGTTGCCGATAAGGATTTTGCAGCATTGATACCCGAAAAAATTACTCCCGACAGTACAGCTAAAATTCAGTTGGTTTCCTACCAGCCCAATCATTTGAAATATGAATTCAGCGCAAAGACTGATCAAATGGCAGTTTTTTCAGAAATTTATTATGATAAAGGATGGACTGCATATATAAACGGACAAAAAGCTCCATATCTTCGCGCTAATTATCTGCTTAGAGCCATGCCACTAAAAGCCGGAAATTACAACATTGAATTTAAATTTGAACCTGCATCGTACAAAAACGGAAATGCTTTAGCCATAGGTTCATCTATTTTACTTATTTTAGTCATTGGAGGTTATATAATTTCGGAATTAAAAAAGAAAAAGTAAATCATTTAAAATTTTGGCATGATCAAGGAAACATTCAAATCAAATCATAAATTTCGACAGGTACATTTCACATCCATTATAAGCATGTCGCTGGTTCTATTTTTGGTAGGGCTTTTATGTCTGATACTTTTTACTGCTCGCGATATGAGTATTCATGTTAAAGAAAATATAAGTTTATCGGTCATACTTAACGATGATATTGACCAATCATATCAGCAGCGCATTCAGAAATATCTTGAAAGCGCACATTTTGTAAAATCACAACGATTTATTTCAAAGAATGATGCATTACAAGAATTGATAGCATCGCTTGGTGAAGATCCGAAAACTTTTCTTGGCTACAATCCGCTTTTAGCATCCTTCGAAGTAAAATTGAAAGCAGAATACGCTAATCCAGACAGTGTTCAAATTATCGAATCAAAACTGAACAACTTTGAGCACATCAATCGCATTGCTTATCAAAAAGACCTTGTAAGTCTGGTGAATGATAATGTTAAAAAAATAAGTCTGGTTTTACTTGCATTGGTGGCAATACTGACTGTAATTTCACTTGTACTAATTAATAACACTGTAAAACTTACGGTTTACTCAAACCGCTTTCTTATAAACACCATGAAGCTTGTAGGAGCTACACCCGGCTTCATTAGAAAACCTTACATAATTCGTGGAATGATTAACGGTTTTATGGCAGCACTGATGGCATTGTTTTTCTTAGGAGGTATGATTTACTATGTGTTACGTGAGTTTGCACTGACAGGAATGGAATTTAATATGATCACTATTTTATATGTGATTCTTACTGTGGTTATACTTGGCATATTACTTACAGGCATATCATCGCATTTGGCTGTAAGCCGATTTATACGAATGAAAACCGATCAGATATATTCAATTTAAAACAATAATAAAATAATTCAAACTCAAAAAAATAAATTCATGAAAACAACAAAAAATTCACAACCCCCCATATCTATTAAAGAAAACACTGAGGATGATAAAAAATTCACGATAGATAAAAAAAATTTAGTTTTGATTGGAATTGGATTTTTAATAATTGTTTTTGGGTTTTTTCTTATGACCGGTTCTACAACTACTTCTGAATTTAATCCTGATATTTTCAGCATGCGCAGGATAACCATTGGACCAATGATTTCATTTTTCGGTTTTTTGTTTATAATATTTGCCATAATGTATAAACCGAAAAAAGAAATTAAATGAATCTTTTTCAAACCATCATAATTGCTATTGTAGAAGGACTTACGGAATATTTGCCCGTTTCGTCAACCGGACACATGATTATAGCTCAAAAGATACTCGGAGTTGAAAGTTCGGATTTTGTGAAAGCTTTTACAGTCAACATTCAGTTTGGTGCAATTTTATCAGTTATTGTTCTTTATTGGAAACGCTTTTTTCAATCAGTCGATTTTTATCTCAAACTTCTGATAGCAATACTGCCGGCATTAATACTTGGATTTTTGTTGGGAGATATTATCGATTCACTGCTTGAAAATGTGCTTGTTGTAGCAATTATGCTTGTACTTGGAGGATTTTTGATGCTTTTTGTTGATAAATGGTTCGATAATCCGTCTGAAAATCAGAAAATGGACTGGAAACGTGCTTTGAAAATCGGTTTTTTTCAGGTTATTGCCATGATTCCGGGAGTGTCGCGTTCTATGGCAACTATTGTAGGCGGTATGGCTACAAAACTTTCACGAAAAAATGCTGCCGAATTTTCATTTTTCCTGGCTGTTCCTACTATGGCTGCAGCATCGGGTTACAAACTGTTAAAACTGTTTTCCGAACCTGCAGGAACTGAAATGCTGAAAGACAATCTTACACTATTGATAATCGGAAATGTGGTTGCATTTTTTGTTGCAATGGCAGCAATTAAGTTTTTTATCGGTTTTCTTACCAAATACGGTTTTAAAGCTTTTGGATATTACAGAATTCTGGTTGGCGGAATTATTATTGTTTTATTGATGGCAGGTGTCGATTTGAGTGTAATTTAGATGATACTTGACGAGTATTGTTATAATTTATGAATTCCTTGTTGATTATTGACATAATAAAATGAATGATAACTGCGCTGTTTATAAATCGAAATAGATATTAGATGGATTTTATTGAGGGAGAAGTATTATTTGTAGATAAGCCATTACATTGGACTTCGTTCGATGTAGTGAATAAAGTGAGATGGAAAATTCTTAAAACGCTGAAATTAAAAAAACTGAAAGTTGGTCATGCAGGTACACTCGATCCACTTGCTACTGGTGTACTTATTATATGCACAGGCAAAGCCACTGGCAGAATAGAGGAATTTCAGCATCATACCAAAGAATATATTGCAACTCTTGAGTTGGGAGCTACAACTCCCTCATTTGATCTGGAAAAACCCATAGATTATCGATTTCCGACCGAACACATCGACAGGGCGCTGATTGACAAAATTATACCGGGTTTTAAAGGTGAAATCCAACAGATTCCGCCCGTTTTTTCGGCAGTAAAAGTTGACGGAAAGCGCGCTTACGATTATGCTCGAAACGGACAAGAAGTTGTACTAAAACCAAAATTGCTGGTTATCGATGAAATAGAAGTGCTCAGTTTCGAAAATCCGAAACTTGTTATCAGGGTAGTTTGCAGCAAAGGTACTTACATTCGCGCTCTTGCACGAGATATAGGTGTGGCGCTCGGAAGTGGAGCTCATCTCACTGCACTAAAACGTACAAGAATTGGCGATGTACAACTGTCCGCTTGCAAAGATGTTGATAAGTTGCTCCATGAAATTGAAATTGAAATTTAAACCATAAATTAAAATACTTAGAAACAATTAGCGCTAAAAAGAAAATTTTCAAAAAAAAAACAAAATATATTTTCAAGCCCCTGCCTGACAAACAAAGGCACACAAACAAATGCAGATATGAAATTATCAAAGTTTAAATTTAAATTATCGGATGATCAAATTGCTCAGTATCCATCTCATCACCGCGATGAAGCACGCCTAATGGTACTGCATCGGAAAGATGGAAAAATTGAACACAAGGTATTTAAAGAGGTAATAGAATATTTTAATGAGGGAGATTTATTCGTATTTAATGATACAAAAGTATTTCCTGCCCGATTATTTGGAAACAAAGAGAAAACAGGCGCACAAATCGAAGTTTTTCTATTACGCGAACTGAATCGAGAAATGCGACTGTGGGACGTATTGGTTGAACCTGCCCGAAAAATCCGCATCGGAAACAAACTTTATTTTGGCGATGACGATTCAGTAGTTGCAGAAGTAATTGATAACACTACTTCCCGTGGACGCACACTGCGGTTTCTTTTCGATGGAACACATGAAGAGTTCAAGAAAAGTCTTTACAATCTTGGAGAAACTCCACTGCCAAGAAATATGATTTCCAGACCGGTCGAACTTGAAGATGCAGATCGTTTTCAAACGATTTTCGCAAAAAACGAAGGCGCAGTTTCGGCTCCGGCAGCGGGTACACACTTTAGCCGTGAACTATTTAAACGAATGGAAATCAGAGGCATCGAATCAACTTTTCTAACTTCACACATGAGTCTTGGCAATTTCAGAGAAATTGATGTAGAAGACCTCACAAAACATAAAATGGACTCGGAACAAATGCAGGTTTCTGAAGAAACAGCTCAAAGTGTTAACCGTGCAAAAGATGAAGATAAAAACGTTTGCGCAGTTGGTGTAACTGTAATGCGCGCCCTCGAAACTGTAGTTGGTACCGAAGGCCGAATTAAAGCTTATGATGGTTGGACAAACAAATTCATATTTCCGCCCTACGACTTTACAGTAGCTAATGCTATGATTACTAATTTTCATCTTCCACTGTCTACTCTGCTAATGGTTACAGCAGCTTTCGGCGATTATGACCATGTTATGAATGCTTACGATGTAGCTTTGGCTGAGGGTTACAAATTTGGCGTTTATGGCGATGCAATGCTGATAGTGTAACTTAAAATGTGAAAGTAATCAAATTATATTGTAAAAATCCCCGCAATAACGGGGATTTTTTATTTGAATTTTTTTAAAAAAAATCGCAGAATTATCGTTTCAGAAATCGGTAAGCTACAAGAGAAATATAAGAAAGAAGAAGGTAATAAACATTGGTAAGAATCACCCAATAAAAATAAAATTTAAAAGTTTCTGTTGGTTTAAATAAATTGCCTTCAAAATCACCACTCAACGGAAAAAGCGTTTGAACAATATCCACAAAATATTGTCCGTTATAACTCAAATAATGTAATCCGATATTATTCCATGTGCTTTCAAAATAAATACCTTCAGAAGTTTTAAGATTTAACAGAAAAATGATATTGAAAAGTACAAACTGTAAAAGTACAAAAAGAAGTATTGACAAATTCCGGTTTTTAAGAAAAGTAAATCCTGTAAATAAACAAAAACTAAAAATTGCAGTTTGAATTACTATTGGCAACACAAATTCAGTAAAAATATTTTGCAAAGCCTGATATTCAACTCCACTAATTTGCTTAATAACCCACAAGCCTAATATGTTAAAAGCAGTATTAAGGTAAATCCATACCGGAATAAATTGCAGTGTAAAATAGATATCGGGCTTTGATAAAGCGAAATATTTATTCATATTTTAAATATTATTCAACTCGGTTTAATTTGTAATTTCTGTATTAATTGTCGAAACGGGAGTTGGCAAGGATTCAATAAGTTCACCTTCTCTTTCAATCGTATCGCGTTTTATATAGGTATGACATTTATATTTACGGGAAATTTTCTCTTTTGGTTCTTTTGGAAATTTTGCTCGATAATGCTTGAATTTTTCATCGGCGAGCATTTTTTCCATAAACAATCCAAAAATCGGGAGGGCGCTCCTACCACCTTCACCCAAATGCGATGTACGAAAGTGAACACTACGATGCTCCCCTCCTACCCATGCACCTCCTACTAAATTTGGAGTTACACCTACAAACCAAGCATCGGAATAATTGGACGATGTGCCTGTTTTTCCTCCAAAATCGGTGTTCCACCTGAATAAATCCCATTCCCATAAAGCTTGTGAAGTGCCTCCGGGTTCGGTTAATCCGCCTTTTAACAATTCTTGTACAAGCCAAGCCGCTTCATAAGTTAAAACCCTTTTTTGTATCTGAGGTGAACGGTAAATTACATTTCCCTTGTAATCTTCAATTTTCAATACCAGTATGGGTTCTTGATAAATGCCTTCGTTCACAATTGTTCCAAAAGAATTTACCATTTCAAGCAAAGAAACATCAGAAGATCCTAAACTAAGCGATGGTTGATTTTCTAAAGGTGTTTTTATACCCATCAAGTGTGCATATCTAATTACTTCTTCAATACCAACTTCCTGCGCAAGTTGCACAGCAATTGTATTAATTGATCGGGCAAAAGCATGTTTTAAAGTAACATTGCCCATGTACGACCTGTTAGCATTTCTGGGTTTCCAAACTTCGGATTTTCCTTTTTCCACGTATTCCCAACTGATGGGCATATCAACTCTTGTTTCACATGGCGACATTCCTTTCATCATTGCAGCTGTGTACACAAAAAGCTTGAATGTTGAACCGGGTTGTCGTTTCGATTGAGCAACCTTGTCGTACTTCCAAAAATTAAAGTCAATATCGCCAACCCATGCTTTTACTTCACCACTTTTTGGCTCCATGGCTACAAAGCCGGCATGTAAAAAATGATTCATATAACGAATGGAATCCATTATACTGAGCGTTGTATCTTTTTCACCAAGTTTGTAATCGAAAACTTTGGTACGGCGGGGCAAATTCAGATAAAATGCTATAGAATCTGTATTTTCACCGAATTTCTTTTTTAAAGCAGTGTAAGTTTTAGTTTTTTGAGCAATATTTTCAATAAAACCGGGTATTTCATTTCCATCTTCATCGCGCCACGGATTCTGACCTTGCCAATGTGAAAAAAACCTTTGTTGATGTAGTTTCATGTGTTTTAGTACTGCTTCTTCGGCATATTTCTGCATTCGTGAATCAATGGTAACATAAATTTTTAGACCATCTGAATAAATATCATTTCCTGTTTCTTTTTCCCAGTCATTAAGATATTTATCAAGGTATGTTCTGAAATGTTTAGCTTCTCCTTCGAAAGTTTGTTCAACACTGTAATTCAATCGAAGTGGTAACTGTTTCAACGAATCACAAACTTGTTGGGAAATTACATTTTTGTTAACAAGATTTTGAAGAACGATGTTTCTTCTTCCCAATGATCTTTTGGGATTTATTATTGGGTTGTATGCTGTAGTAGCTTTTAAAAGACCAACCAACGTAGCTGATTGTTCATAATTTAAACTGACAGGTTTTAACTTGAAGTAAGTTTTGGCAGCTGTTTTTATACCATAAGCGTTGCTTCCGAAATCAACCGTATTTAAATACATGGTAAGTATTTCTTCTTTCGAATATTTAAGTTCAATTTTCACGGCAGTAATCCACTCTTTCATTTTCATTATAATGAGTTTGACTCCGGGAATATAGCCAAAAAGGCCGGTAGAATACTGATCGCGGGTTTTATACATATTTTTTACCAATTGCTGACTAATGGTACTTGCTCCGCGTGCATTACCTTTAAGCATATCTTTTATTGCAGCAAAAATCCCATGAAAATCAATCCCGAAATGTTTATAAAATCTTTCATCTTCGGTTGCTATCAATGTTTCAATCAGCAATGGTGAAATTTCATGGAAAGTAACAGGTGTTCGGTTTTCTCTGAAATATTTGCCAATAAGTTTATTATCGGCGCTTATCACTTCTGAAGCAATACTTTGTGGAGGATTACTTATTGATTTCATACTGGGCGATTTACCAAAAAGCCACAGAAAATTTATGTCGATCAAAAACAGAAATACCAGAAACATCCAACAAAATGTTATAAAAATATTCCCGAGTTTTTTATACCAAACAAGTTTGTGGAATCGCCTTATTCTTGCTTTACGCCAAGCTATAAACGATTGTAAATATGGTGATACATAATACCATATTCTCAGCAATATTTCTTTAACTTTTAACCACATAACAAATACGCTATTTTTGCAGCAAATTTACCCAAAAACATGGAATAAATTGTCATTTCAAAGGAAAGTTCATAAAACAAATATTTCAGATAATTTTTTCATTTAATAATGAAAAAAACTATTACAAAAAAAGCAATCAACTTTTCAATTAAAAAGTGGAATGCTTTTATTAACAAAAAATGAATTTACAAAATCGGCTTATCAATTTATACAAAATGATACAAAAATATGAGATTTGTTTCGAGTGCAGGTTTTTTGGAATCTTTAATTTCAAGTGTGGCAAAAATCTCAGCTTTACTTACACCGCGCAGGTTTACCAGCGACACCAGCTTTGCTCTGCAGCGAACTTCACTGTTAACCGTTACTGCTTGCATAAATCTGAGTTTTTCAATACCATAATTTACTGTAAGTTTGGAGTTATTCACTTCTATTACTTGATTCCAGAGATAAGGTAAAATTGATAAATTCAGAAAACCGTGTGCAATTGTAGTATGGAAAGGACTTTCTGTTTTGGCACGTTCCTGGTCAATATGTATCCATTGATGATCAAGGGTTGCATCGGCAAAAAGATTGATTTGTTCCTGGCTGATAGTATGATAATCTGAGACTCCGATTTCATTTCCGACAAATTTTTCCAAATCTTCGTAGCTGTTTACTGTAATTTTACTCATTTTTAAATATTTAAAATTGCACAATTGATTTATATTTGTGCAAAAATAATACTTTTATTTTAGTTTACAATATTGGATATTGAAAAATTTACGAATGAATAAATAAAGCCTGAAGTATTCTTAGAAAAGAGTATTTTCGATAAAACCATCCAATTCAGGATATTTTACCTTGCTAATTATTTCTGGTACATTACGGTTTAGTCGAGCATTATTCGCAATTCTTGAAATAGTATGAGCTTCCATCAATCGGGGTTCGTAAGGAATAATAAGTGATTTTATCTGCTGTATGTCTGTATTTTTTTCTACCCACTGTTTACTTTGCGCAGGTGGTAATATAAGTGGCATTCGCTTTTTAAGATTGTGAATTTTCTCCATAAGCGTGTTGGCAGGAGTAGTTACTATGCTGAAACTTCTGATAGATTCACCGTTTGCAGGATTTATCCATGTATCATAAACACAACCAAGTAAAAATCCATTATTATCGGCGCTGTAGATATAATAGGGATATTTCAGACCATTAAAATCGCGATATTCGTAAAATCCTGAAACGGGCAAAATACAACGTTGAGAAAATGCTGATTTTTTGAACGATGGTTTTTCGAATAATGTTTCACCAACTGCATTCAGAGTTTTTGTTCTGATTTCCCG
>CAYQWD010000053.1:9718-10732 GCA_964420955.1 uncultured Paludibacter sp.
TGCATCAGTTTCGTTTCTCGTCCAAGAAGGAACAAGTCCCCACTGATACAGGGAGATTCCATTTTCATGAATAACGGGCAAATGTGGATGAGCAAAACCGCTTACAAAAAAATAGTCGGGGTATTCAGGAAGTTCGGGCACATAGAGTTTATCTTTCTTCTCAAGATAATCGTAATACTTTTCAACCGTCAGTAAAGTATTCTGGCGAACTATGGCTACTGTAAAACACATTATTTGGGAATTCTACCTAATATTTTCTTAATCGTGTAATGAAATTTGTGAACTCCTTCAGGTTTTGTAAACATAAAAATGCACTGTTTGTAAATCAAGTTCACATCTTCGGGCAAGGTGAATGCCATTATTTCGGGCAATTCTGACATTTGCTGAATCCAAATTTGTTTAATCCCTTTTTCAACAGCAGTTTTCAAAACTTCGGTTGTTTGTTCTTTAGGTGTAACAATCAGAAGTCCGAAATTGTTTCCATCAATTTCAGCAAGCGAAATGTATTTGTTTTCATTTGGCTGGGAAAATTCATAAGCCGGATTAATACTTAACACTTTATAATTAAGCGCTTTCAGATGATTTACAACTTCATGACCAAAACTTTTTTCATCCCGCGAAGCGCCCGCTACTGCAATTGTTTTGTTTTGCAAAAAATTGCTTATTTGTGAAAATGTGATTTTTTTCATTCGAAAATTATAATCAAGTTATACTAATTTGGTTAACTGCCAACAAAGATAATTTTGTTTTTAAAAATTTATTCAAATTCATCTAAAAAAATTAATATCACACAGCTTTAATTTCAAAAAAGCGTTTACAGCATTATCTTTGTAAAAAAATTAAAAAAAATTATGGCACTGATAAAAGAAGTACGCGGTTTTACACCTCAAATAGGAAAAAAGTGTTATCTGGCTGAAAATGCTACTGTTGTGGGCGATGTGATAATGGGAGATGGATGCAGTATTTGGTTTAACGCTGTTTTGCGCGGCGATGTTAATTCAATCAGAATTGGCA
>CAYQWD010000054.1:0-870 GCA_964420955.1 uncultured Paludibacter sp.
CAGGCGCCTCGGTAAATGTAACATGTAAAGGCAGCTGGAGTGCAAGTATTTCAGGGTCATGGGCAACTATTTCACCAACCCATGGCTCCGGAAATGGTTCAATTCATTTATCAACTACAACAAATAATACAAATGCCAAACGTTACTGTACAATAACAATTCAGTCGGGCAACGAATCAGTTGATGTTGATGTAGTGCAAGCATATTACTGAGAATTTGATTATTAATAAAAAAAACTATAAAAAATCCCTGTCGGTAAAAACTGACAGGGATTTTTGTTGAAATATATATTGAAGTCCGCAGGATTGCGCCTTACGGGAAGATAGTTTCCTTTAAGTCCCCTTTAGGGGATTTAGGGGTGTGTTATTACATCATTCCACCCATTCCACCTCCCATAGGCATTTGCGGAGCAGGGTTATCTTCTTTCTTTTCGGTAATTACACATTCAGTGGTCAGGAACATGCCTGCAATAGAGGCAGCATTTTCGAGTGCCACACGTGTTACTTTAGCAGGGTCAACTACACCGGCAGCAAACAGATTTTCGTAAACTTCGGTGCGAGCATTGTAACCATAATCGCCTTTACCTTCACGAACTTTTTGAACAACTACAGCACCCTCTTTTCCGGCATTGGATACAATCTGGCGAAGCGGTTCTTCGATAGCGCGTTTTACAATTTCTACCCCAATTGCTTCATCATCGTTGAAAGTATCGATGTTTTCGAGCGATTCGATAGCGCGGATATAAGCTACACCACCGCCTGGAACAATGCCTTCTTCGATAGCTGCACGGGTTGCGCTCAGCGCATCATCCACTCGGTCTTTCTTTTCTTTCATTTCCACTTCCGATGGCGCGCCAACTTTCAACACAGC
>CAYQWD010000054.1:885-10656 GCA_964420955.1 uncultured Paludibacter sp.
AAGGCGCTCCTGCAATTTTTCGCGGTCGTAATCTGATGTAGTTTGGGCAATCTGAGATTTGATTTGAGCGATACGGATATCGATATTTTCTTTACCTCCTGCACCGTTTACAATGATTGTGTTGTCTTTATTAACAGTAATTTTTTCGGCAGTTCCGAGCATTTCCAGTGTAGCCTGATCAAGTTGAATACCTTTTTCTTCGGAAATTACAACACCTCCTGTCAGAATGGCAATGTCTTCGAGCATTTCTTTACGACGGTCGCCAAAGCCGGGAGCTTTTACGGCACAAATTTTTAGTTGTGCGCGCAATCGGTTTACTACAAGTGTAGTGAGCGCTTCGCTTTCCACATCTTCGGCAATGATTAATAGCGGACGACCACTTTGTACAGCCGGTTCAAGTATTGGAAGTAATTCCTTGAGATTCGAGATTTTTTTGTCGTAAATCAGGATATATGGTTTTTCCATTTCAACTTCCATTTTCTCGGTATTGGTAACGAAATAAGCCGAAATGTAACCACGATCAAATTGCATACCTTCCACAATATCGATAGTTGTATCAGTTCCTTTGGCTTCTTCAATGGTAATTACACCATCTTTCGAAACTTTGCGCATGGCATCAGCAATCAGTTTTCCGATTTCGGGATCGTTATTTGCAGAAATTGAAGCCACTTGTTCAATTTTGTTATAGTCATCGCCAACGGTTACCGATTGTGAAGCAATATTTTTTACCACAGCGCTTACACCTTTGTCGATACCGCGTTTCAAATCCATAGGGTTTGCTCCCGCTGTTACGTTTTTCAATCCTACGCTTACGATTGATTGTGCCAAAACTGTTGCTGTCGTTGTTCCATCTCCGGCATCTTCGCTAGTTTTCGAAGCAACTTCTTTCACTAATTGAGCGCCCAAGTTTTGAAATGCATCTTCAAGTTCAATTTCTTTTGCAACTGTTACACCATCTTTAGTAATATGTGGTGCGCCAAATTTCTTTTCGATTATTACATTGCGTCCTTTAGGACCGAGTGTTACTTTTACTGCATTTGCCAATTCGTCAACTCCTTTTTTAAGTTGGTCGCGGGCATCAATATTGAATAAAATTTCTTTTGCCATATCTTTTTTTTAATTACAATTTAAACATTTACAATTTACAATTTTTTATTTGCTGTTTTATTCCTCTTCAGGGGTTAGGGGTTATAATATTGCCAAAATATCAGACTGACGCATGATAAGCAATTTTTCGCCTTCCCATTCGAGTTCTGTTCCAGCATATTTACCGTAAAGAACTGTGTTTCCTACAGCTACAACCATTTCTTCATCTTTTGTTCCATTGCCAACTGCCAAAATTTCGCCTTTTAAGGGTTTTTCTTTTGCTGAATCGGGAATAATAATTCCACCTACTGTTTTTTGTTCTACAGCTGCCGGTTTTACCAGCACACGATCGCCTAATGGTTTAATGTTCATAATTTTTCTCCTTTGTTAATGAAAAAATATTTTGTTGATTTATAAAATTTATTTGATTACGGTGCGGTTAATAGCAGATTTTATGCCAAATGTAAAAAATCCAGTTTTCTGCCAATAAGAATGCTGCCGAAAGTTAAGAAGGTGTGATTTGCTGACAAGATGTCATTTTAAGGTTGACAGTTTACACAGATATAGCAGTTTGTAAAAATCAAAGTAGGTGAGAGACGGATTTTTCCCGGTCAGATTTTTTTGAAGAATATTTTTTATGAAATTGAATTTTAAAGCTGCCAACGCAACTAAATGTAGTTTTTTTAATTTCAGGTAATGCGAAAGTAGCTTTGATTCTTGACTCAAAAAAGGGTATTTGCCTGAAACATGCAATTTATAAAGATTTTCAGTAGCAATTTCGGTTTTCCGTAAAAATGCACTGTTGCTGTCCAAGCCTTTATGAATCACAGGATTTTCAATCTGTATAAGTTCATAATGCAATTGTTTCAACATGTAACCGAAAAGCATATCTTCATGTCCGTAATCTTTTAAAGTTTCATCAAACCGAATTTTATTGAAGATACTTTTTGAAATAAGAAAATTAAAAGTCGCAAAATTGTTTTTGTCGCGTTCATTGGCATGTCGGGCTTCTCTTTTCCTGCCGTATTTAAGCCGTAAACTGAAATCGGAATTTTTCTCGTCCGGGTCATATTCGGTACCGCCAATCACTATGCATTCCTCGTGGCAGAAAGCTTCGTATTTTTCAATAAAATGTGGTGAGCCTATATAAGCATCGCAATCCAGAAACAACAAATGGTCATATTTTGCCATGTCAGCCAATCGGTTTCTGATAGCAGAACGTCCGATATTTTGCTCTAAAACCTTGTAAATGCAATTTTCTAATTTCTCAATTTTCTTGTTTTCTTCAACAAATAATTTCGATCCATCTTCAAAAACTAAGATTTCAAAATCTGCAAGGGTTTCTTTTGCCTGTTTGTAAAGTTCATTGATAAGACAAGTGATATTATAGTTATAAACAGGAATCAAAATAGATAGCATGGCAACTTTTATTTTTTAATCAACTTAAGTATTTCTTTGTTATAGCCGGTATCAATCAAAAGTGCATAAATGCCCGAAGGAGCATCAAATGCCATATTCAGGTTTTGAACATTGAAAAAAATACCGCTTTTTACAACTTGTCCTGTTATGTTGAAAATAGTTAATTGAATTTTTGGATAGTTTGTGTCAAGTTCAAGTTGAAACTTTCCATTATTCGGATTAGGAGTAATTATTGTATTTGAAATAATTTTATTCTTAACATCATTAGGCATTTCTGAGTCGTAAAGTGATGTTACTTCAAGGTCGTTAAGCATGCGATTATAAAAGCGAATATCATCCAATTCGCCGTTAAATCCTAACTCGCTATGGTTTTTTCCTATATAAAAAATTTCACTGCCCGGATATGCAATGAAATTATCATAAGAATCACTGCTCTTCAATACACCATTCATATATAATTTGGAAATAGATTTATTATCACCGGTTTTTTTATAGCTAACAGTTATATGTTGCCAACTGTTAGTAGAGTTTGGAACATTGTAATTAGTCCAAAACCATGAATTGTTCGGAAAGTTATATCCCAACAGATAAGTGAAATTGGTGCCATCAAAAGATTGCTGATAACCTCCTTTGTTTCCTACACAACTCATAGCACTGCGTAAACCCCAAAAAGCTTCAACTTTTTGCCAATACGAAATTGTAAATTCATCAGTAAAAAATGATGAATTGGTTTGCACCCTAACATAATCGGGAAACCAGAATTTGTATGCCTTATCATCGTTGCCGTATCTATCTTTTGTTGGAGTTACTAATGGTCCGGTGATTGTTCCGTGATTCAAATTTCTACTTTCATCATTGGTGTTGCCATTGAAAGGATAATATGCAACTAACGATTCATCTAAATATCGTGTTTTAACCTGTGCATCGGTTAATGCTACATTATAAATGCTCAAGTCATCAATTTTTCCTTGAAAATATTGAATATCGCCAATTCTTTTTCCTATTATTGCCTGAATCGCCGGTTCATATCCCGGTTCTTTGGCTTGCAAAGGTACCGATTGTATTAATTCGCCATTCACAAAAAGTTTGTAGAAATCTTTGTTGCGGGTTCCAACTACATGATACCATTGGTTAAGTTGAGGCAAATAGCCTGTTTGTGTGTTATATGTGCCTCCTCCTTTGTAATAACCAAATCCGCCGATGCCAACATATACACCCTGAAAATTACCGATATTTAATACCTGATCACCTATTTCTCCTCCAATGTCTAATATTGTTGCTCCGCCTTTGGCTAATGTATTGCCTGTTGGATTGGCTGTTGGATAAATCCAAACCTCATAAGTATATTCAGATAGATTGAGCGTGTTTGGTGAGGTTATTTCTATGAAATCACTGCTTCCGTTAAAACTGTAGGCACGATCGGGAATTCCGAATCTGTCAGTAGTTAATGAAGCGCCTTTAACCACGCCATTGTGATTATTCCCTGTTGAATCGATTGCGTTACCGTTGAATGGAAAATATACAACCCGTGTTGAATGTGATATAAAACTATAAACTATAAATGAAAATAGAAAAAGAAAGCGGATTAAAATATTGCCTGTTTTCATAAATAATTAAATTTCTTCAAAATTATGAAGAAACTTCTATATTATGAATAGTTTAACAGTAATTTTTCAATATTATTTATTTAAACAGGTTGATTATATTAATGTGTAATTGATTGGAAAAATCGAAAATTGTAAAAAAAATATTATTCTGTTTCAGTATATTTTTTAAAATTATCAAGAATTGCCTGCCAACCCAGTTGCTGTAATTCTGCTGAATTTTCTGTTTCGGCTTCAAATCGTTCTTCGATATGGGTAGTATTTCCATCACCGGTAAATTCAACCCACATTTTCCGACCGTCTCCCATTGTTGAATAGATTGATTTGAATTCAGTTATTTCATCGTAAATTCCCCAGAAATCAAATGCAAAACTACCGTCTTTGGCAGCCATTTGATAGTTGAATTTTCCTCCCTGTCGAAAGTCGTTTTCAGCAGTCGGACAGTGCCAGTCGTCAGATGCAAAGTTCCAATGTATGATATGTTCAGGTTTTGTCCAACTTTCCCATACTTCTGAAATGGGTAAATTGATGGTGGTTTGTGTGGTGAGAATAATTTTTTCCATATTTTTTGAATTAACATTTTTTATCTAACGATATTTTGTCTAAAATGTTTAAATTAATATTTTCACAACCCTTTTAATAATAAAAACAGGACTTTTCCAATTCAGAAAAATCCTGCTTTAATCGTTAACAATTTATTATGGAAGTTTTTTCTATTTTTTCCATTTACCACCCCCAAAGTAAAAACCTACATTCACCGAGAGGTAGCTGTTGGCTGAAGTTCCTGCAGGCTGCATAATATTTGCTACATCATATCGCGTAGTTGCAGGTATCATATAATATTCCAGCGCTAACCGAAACTTACCGGCTTCAAAACCTGCCCTTAAAGCACCTCCCAATGTGCGGGAAGCTGTAGGAAAATCATCTATCTGAAAATAAATTCGGATTCAGATTGGCCCAGCATGTAAATGTCGTAGATACTGAAAGATCCAATACTGCCGCCAACAAATGGTGCAAAAAAACTACCTCCTTTATTAAAGTAAAAATCGCTCACAAGCATAAAATTCGAATTAATATGCATGGTTGCTTCGGCCGATGTTTGACTTAACTGATTTACATCTCTCAACATAAATGCGCCGCCAAATTTTACACCTGCATTCCAGTTATCGAGAATATTGTAACGGATGTCGAGGACATCAATGGCAAAGCCTCCGCCTCCTGCAGGTACTGTTAAACCAAGATTACCTCCAACCCGAATTTTCCCTTTTTCCTGGGCACTTACACTCAAACAGGTAAATAAAACGAAAGAAATAAAAATGTACTTTTTCATAAGAATTCTGTTTTTTTATTAATTGATTTTTTATTTGATAAAACAATAAAAAACATTGAAATGCTTTTGCAGACAGCAAAATTAGTTTTTTATGTTAATTATTTCTAATATATTGTTCATTTATTTTAAAAAAATGATATTTAATTAAATTGATTTTTAGTAAATATAATTAAATGCCAATACATTAATTGTGAAAAAAATTGCCTTTTTAATAACAAAAAAACCCGAAACCTATAAAATAAGTTTCGGGATTTCCTGAAGTTTCCTTCAAGAGATTAATGGGTGCTATTTATGCCACAGTTTACTCATATCTTCCAATGTTTTTCCTTTGGTTTCCGGAACCATTTTCCAAACAAAAATGGCTGATAAAACTGACATAACACCGTAAAGAACGTACGTAAATGTAATGCTAAATGCCTCGAGTGAAGGGAATGTGGACGATACCACGAAGTTTGCAATCCACTGAGCTGCTACTGCAATTGCCACCGCTTTTCCGCGAATTGTATTCGGAAAAATTTCCGAAATAAGCACCCAGCAAATCGGACCCCACGACATCATAAAAGCAGCCGTATAAATAACGATAAAAACCAGTGTGCTAACACCAATAATCTGCAAATGAGCAAGTGTTCCGATTGCGAACATACCGATTGCCATTCCTATCGAACCGATAATCAACAAGGGTTTACGTCCGAATTTATCGACAGTAAAAATTGCTACCAATGTAAAAATAATATTTACGATACCCATGATTACTGTTTGCCACATGGCGGCATCGTTGCCAAAGCCCAGACCCTTGAAAATAGTTGGCGCGTAATATAATACTACGTTGATACCTACTGCTTGTTGGAAAACTGAAAGTAATATTCCAATAATAAGCACTTTCCAACCATAGGTCAATACATTTTCGATTTTTTCGTGAACGGTTTCTTTGATTTCATTCAGAATTACTTTGGCTTTTTCCAAACCATTAATTTTGCTCAAAATGCCAAGTGCTTTTTCATCTTTATGATTCAAAGCCAGATAACGCGGAGTTTCTGGAACAAAAATTAACAGAATTCCAAAAGTTGCTGCTACAAACGATTCGGAAAGGAACATTAATCGCCAGCCAGTTTCGTTAATCCAAACCGGATCTTTTCCGAAAACAATAAAGTAGTTCACGAAATAAACTACCAGCATACCAAAGATGATTGCAAACTGATTCCACGAAACGAGTTTTCCGCGAATTTCAGCCGGCGCCATTTCGGCAATATACATGGGGCAAATAGCCGATGCAAGTCCCACGCCAATTCCGCCAATTACACGATAGAAATTAAAAGAAACCAAAATATTTGAAATGTCAGCTCCTTCTTTGAAGAAAATCATTTCAGGGTATGCGGAGCCTACAGCAGAGATAAAAAACAATATTGAAGCAATAATCAACGATTTTTTACGGCCGAAACGAGTGGCAAATATCCCGGAAATTAATCCACCAATAATACAGCCGATTAATGCGCTCGAAACGGTTGCGCCGTGATAAAAAGTAGCTGCATCGCCATATTTTTCGGCATTGAGCTGGAAAAATGCTTTTATCGGATCCACAGCGCCCGAAATTACAGCAGTGTCGTAACCGAAAAGCAATCCGCCTAACGTTGCTACCAGCGTAACGCCGATGATGAAAAAATGATTTGGATTTTGTGAGTTCATGTTTTTATAGATTAAAGAGCAAAGAACAAAGAACTAAGAATCACGACACAAGAGTCTTTATTCTTTTGTCTTTGTTCTATAGTCTGTTTTAAATATACATATTTACAATTGCTTCGTAAAGTTCTTGTTTTCCGCTGATTTGTTTTGGTTCACCATTTGCTTTCGCATAAGCATACACTTCTTCGAAAGTAAGTTTGCCTTCTTCAAATTGTTTTCCCATTCCTGAGTCATAAGAAGCGTAGCGCTCTTTTATCATGGCAGGAATTGGCGATTTTTCTAAAATAGCTGCAGCAGCTTCCAAAGCACGAGCCATTACATCCATTGCACCAACGTGAGCGATAAATAAATCTTCGTTGTCAGTAGAGTTGCGACGAATTTTTGCATCAAAGTTGGTTCCTCCACCTTGCATTCCTCCACCTTTCAATACAACCATCATTGCCTGAGTTAATTCGAAAATATCAACAGGGAATTGGTCTGTATCCCAGCCATTTTGAACATCGCCGCGGTTGGCATCGATTGCGCCCAACATGCCTGCATCAACGGCGCATTGCAATTCGTGTTCGAAAGTATGACCAGCCAATGTAGCGTGGTTAACTTCAATGTTTAATTTGAAATCGTTTTCTAAACCGTATTCTTTTAAGAAACCGATTACTGTTTCAGCATCCACATCGTATTGATGTTTCATTGGTTCCATCGGTTTTGGTTCAATAAGGAAAACTCCTTTAAAACCTTTTGCACGACCATAATCACGCGCCATTTTCAACATTGTACCCATGTGTTGTTTTTCGCGTTTCATATCGGTATTCAATAACGACATGTAACCTTCACGACCGCCCCAGAATACATAAGCTTTACCGCCTAATTCAATTGTAGCATCGATAGAGTTTTTAATTTGAAGCATAGCGCGGGCAGCTGCATCAAAATCAGGGTTAGTGCTTGCACCGTTCATGTAACGAGCCGGCGAGAATACATTGGCAGTTCCCCACATCAGTTTGATGCCAGTTTCAGCTTGTTTTTGTTTTGCATAAGCAACAATGGCTTTCAGGTTTGCTTCGTATTCTTCGATTGAAGAACCTTCGCTGATTAAGTCGATGTCATGAAAACAATAATACTCGATACCCATTTTTTGCATGAACTCAAAACCTGCATCCATCTTATCTTTTGCAGCCTGTAATGCATCTGTAGCGCCTACCCATGGGTGTTTTTGAGTTCCTCCACCGAATGGATCGCCACCTTCGGCACACAAAGTATGCCACCATGCCATACTGAATTTAAACCATTCTTTCATGGTTTTACCATAAACCACTTTTTCTGCATCGTAATAACGAAATGCTAAAGGATTTTTACTTTCTTTTCCTTCGAATTTGATTTTTTCCACTGTTGGGAAATACACTTTTGACATAATAAATATAATTTGATGTTTAATAAATTTGATAATTTGAAAATGAGTCAATTTAATAATGTGCCAATGAGTCAATGTGCCAATTGTTTTACATTGTCTTATTATTCAATTGGCATATTGTCACATTATTCAATTGGTATGTTGGAAATCCAGCGATTGTACGCCACTTTCGTAGCTTCCATATCTTTTTGTTCCGGCGAAATTACCTGAATTTTCTTCAAAGTTGCGAAAGCTTCTTCTGCATTTTTGTAAATTCCTGCTCCAATTCCTGCTCCGCGTGCAGCGCCAATAGAGCCATCGGTATTATAAAGTTCGATGGTAGCTCCGGCTATGTTTGCTAAAGTCTGTCGGAAAATTGGGGAAAGAAACAGGTTAGCATGTCCTGCACGAATAGTTTTGGTTTCGATACCCATTTCGTTCATAATGTCCATGCCATATTTGAATGAAAAGGCGATGCCTTCATGTGCCGCACGAATTAAATGCGCTTTGGTAATGCGGTTAAAGTTTATACCGTGTATTGAACAGTTAGGCTCCTGATTTCCCAACACACGTTCTGCTCCATTGCCAAAAGGAATGATGCTCACACCTTCACTTCCGACTGGAATTCCGGCTGCTAATTCGTTCATCTCGGCATAGCTGATTCCTTCAGGAGCTACATTGTTTTTTATCCATGTATTTAGTATGGCTGTTCCGTTAATACAAAGTAACACTCCTATACGTGTTGCTTCTTTTGTGTGATTAACATGCGCAAAAGAATTCACACGACTTTGCGGATCGTATTTCGAATCGCTGTTTACGCCGTAAACAACCCCCGAAGTTCCTGCTGTGGCAGCTATTTCGCCCGGATTCAACACATTTAACGATAATGCATTATTTGGTTGGTCGCCAGCACGGTAGGTTATCGGAGTTCCTTCTGCCAATCCAAGTTCAGCAGCAATATCGGCTTTCAGGTTTCCTTGATGACCAAATGTCGGCACAATTTCAGGTATCAGTTTTGTGTTAAATCCGAAATAATCAAAAAGAAATTTTGCCGGAACTTCGGTTTTGAAATCCCATGCAATACCTTCGGATAAACCCGAAGCAGTAGTACAGGCTATTCCGGTCATTCGCATAGCCAGATAATCGCCCGGAAGCATATAGTATTTTGCTTTTGCAATGTTTTCCGGTTCGTTTTCCTTAACCCACGCCATTTTCGATAGGGTAAAATTACCCGGAGAATTCAGTAAATGCGATAAACATTGTTCGCT
>CAYQWD010000055.1:0-1637 GCA_964420955.1 uncultured Paludibacter sp.
TCTTTTGAGGTAAATAAAGTATCGGCATGAACATACATTGTATCTTTGCCTGACCAATCAATCAACAAAGCAGAATCAGCAGCAATGCCGTTTTTAGAAATTTCATTATAATAAATATAGTTACCTGTGAGTGTGGTTTTCTTTACTGTGTCATTTAAAACTACACTTGAAAAAATTTCACCGATTTTTTGTTTTTTATCATAAAAAACTGTATCCCCAGTAATAGTTTGTCCATCTTTCTGGGTAATCACGGATCGGTCAAGCAACATCATTTGCTCGGTAGCAGTATTGTACCAGCCGTTTTTCGTTTCTATATTAGTTTCCTTATCGTAAATAATATGTGATGGTGCAATTATGTTTGCTACATTGGTTTTCGTATTATAGCGTAATGAGTCGGCTGTAAGCGAAAAGTTGTCATTGATCAGATTAACCGAAGTTTTAAAGTGAGCTTCATTCGAAGAAGTTGAATATCTTCCCCAAATTGAAGTAAGCGTGTTTTCTTTATCAACAATTTTTCCTCCTGTGAAATAATACGCATAATTTGTGATACGGTCATAATTGAGACTATCGGTTGTGAGAGTGGTTGCACGGTTTACCATACGTACATTTTTGCGTAAGCGAGCCAGTTTCTGATTTCCATCGTAATAAAGTACATCGCCATAAACAAAAAGTGTATCGCCTTGCACTATGCGTACATTGCTAAAGGCATCGAAAGAGTTTGCCTTTTCGTAAAAATATGCACTGTCGCAATAAAGTAAAGCATTATAACTTGCACATCGGGATTAAAAGCCTGATTGAAACTCCAAATATCAGAACTTTCGAGAAATACGAGCGTCGCGTTTTTATTTTCGAGCGGATTTACGATTGGTGCAAGCGGGGTTGTACGAACCCCACCTGCAACAAAAGCACGTCGGCGTGGAGTTGGTTTTGAAGTTGTTTTATCTTTTTGAGGAGTCTGATTTTGAAGTATCTGGTTTCGCAACTGGCGCGTCCGAACCTGTGCGATTGTTTCCGGTAGCAAAAACCATACAAACAGCAGCACAGAAATCAAACCCATGCTCTTCACGAAATACCTTATGAATGTTGTTTTTTTTAGATACTCTTTAAAAAACATTGAAATTTTCCGGTTATTTTTGATGAAAATAATCAGTTTTTAATCCAGCCCGGATATTTGAATTCGCACTTTTGCCAAGCAGAATCAATACTGATATAGGTTTCTTTTTGCTTTTTTGAAATCCAGTTTGTTAAATACTTTTCGCGTTCCTGATTTTCGTAATAATTTTTCAGCATTTGGTAATCATCCTTTAGATTTGCCTTATGTGTATCAGTTTTCGATTTTACTTTTACTACAGCCACTACTTCTTTATTGGTGTTGGGATTAATCATAGTAAATGGTTTCGATATTTCTCCTGCATTCATACTGTAAACCACTTTGGCAACTTCTTGTGGTAAATCCTGATATTCGAATTTCGATGTGCCATTTTTTTCGTTAAGCATTAATCCGGCATTCATGGCCGTGTTTTTATCCTGCGAAAAATAAACAACACCATTTTCAAAAGTCATTTTGTTATTTCGGATTAGATTTGCAACTGAATCGATCTTTTGCATTCCTTTTTCTTTATCAATGGCCGATATGC
>CAYQWD010000055.1:1647-10615 GCA_964420955.1 uncultured Paludibacter sp.
AAAATATGTCGACAATTGATGCGGTCGCCACGTTTTTCAACAAGCTGAATTATATGAAAACCGAATTCTGTTTCAACTATACGTGAAACTTTTTTCGGATCTGTTAAATTAAATGCAGCGGCTGTAAACTCGGGAGCCATAATTCCTTTTCCAAAAAAACCGAGTTCTCCTCCTCGTTTGGCGCTTTCAGGGTCTTCAGAATACAAGCGTGCCAACAGTGAAAACTCTGTATTTCCAGATTGTACCCTCTCTGTAAAATCCCTCAATCGCTCTTTTGTCCTGTTAATTTCTGCTTCGGGTACTGGAGGAGCAAAACTTATTATCTGAAGTTCAACCTGAGCAGGTACAGTCGGAATGCTGTCGGCGGACAGTTTGTTGAAAAATCTGCGCACATCAGCCGGAGTTGATTTTATGTGCGAAACCAGTTTTTGCTGCATTTGTTGAATTATCATTTGGTCACGAAACATTATTCTCAAGTCTTCGCGTAGTGCAATGGTATTTTTGCCAAAGTATTCTTCCATTTTTTCTTTTGAGCCAATATGGCTGATAAAATAATTCAGTCTGTTTTCAACCTGATTAAGTACGGTCGATTCGTTTACCTGAATACTGTCTAACTCGGCTTGATGCAAAAAAAGTTTTTGGATGGCTATTTCTTCCGGAATAACACAATATGGATCACCCTGAATGGGCGTTCCTTCGTATTGGGCGCGAAGTCTTTGTTCCTCAACCTCAGAACGAAGTATAGCCTCATCGCCCACTATCCATATTACTTCGTCAATTATGTTTGTTTGGGATTTTAGCTGCACTGAAAAAAAAGTCAGTATTACCAACAGAAACCAGTTTGTTCTTTTCATAAAAAATCGATATTGAAAATATATTCTTTTCGGAGTTTATTTTTTAAAATAATTAATCTCGCCATTTTTCACGGCATCTTCGTATAATTCGGTCTCAAAATCGGAAATTACCTGCGATTTCATTTTATTCATTATAAGTTTCGATATTTTTTCATGCGCCATTTCATAAGGTTCAGTTTGTCCTGTTGTTCTGAAATTACTAATTCTCAGAAAATAATGCCGCGTACTATCCTGCATTTCAAAAAAACGGTTGTTGGTAACAAACTCAGCGGGCTGTTCAATTTGTACAGGTATTTTTTTTAATACTTCTGTCAACAACATCCATTGGTCGGCAAAATAATCGTAACTTATTGCGTTTCGAAGGCTGTATTTTTCAATTTTTTCAAGGGCATTTTCGTTTCCCGATTGTACCCAACTTCTTACAGATGATATTTGAGGGGCGTTTCGTGGTACTATAAGTAAAATTCCTTGAATTATATTTTCTTTTAACTGCAACTGATCTCCGTACTGTTCATAAAATGCTTTTAAATCTTCTTCTGAGGGTTCAGTTGGCAATTTGCTTGCTAAAATTTGTTGTTGATACTGATGAATTATGAGCGATTTGCGATATTCTTCAATCATTTGGTCAATTTCGGATTTATTCGAAATATTTCTGCGAGCATTTTGGTAAAGCAATACGTCTGTAATCCATTTGCGTTGAAAACTTTCGGCAATCTCAGCACTGTCTGTACTGTTTACATTGGGCGGAATAATATTTTGTACATCCTCAAGATACAAAAATTTCCCCTCTACTTCCAGTAAAGGAGTTAATTCCTTATTTGCAACTTCACGGGCACATGAAGTTAAAGTCAGCAAAATTGTTGTTACGAATAATTTACTGATTGTTTTCATACCGAAAGCAAAGATAATACCTCAAAATGTTTTATTGCGCTAAATTACAAATAATAAATCAGAATAAAGTTTTTTTATAAACTGAAACATTACTTTTCGAGTGAAGTGTAGTAAAATAAAAAAAGAGCCGTTCCCGATTTGAAAATGACTCTTTTTTTAATGGTCGAAAAAAGTTTCTATCAGTTTTGCTTAACTGTTTTAAGCGCTTCCTGAAATATAACTACTGGATATTTTTTTCGTAAAGCAGCAATCCATTCTTTTTCAAGATATTCCTGATAATCGGCAGTAACAAGTCCGCGAACATCAGTGTAATCTTCAGGCATGAATTTCAGATTTTTGCCAAGTACAAACACATAAGGAAATTCCTCTGAAAGTGTAACTGGAGCTTTTGATTTGAAAATATATTTATCTACAAATTTATTTTCACCCTGTGCATAAATTCCCTTGTCAATTTTTACATACTGAATGCTGTCGTTCAAACGGAGACGCAAATATTTATCAATTGAATCGTTATGAAGTTTTTTAATCATTTTTTTTGCGGCTTTCAAGGTTTCCTTATTTTTACATTGAATAATTCTGCCCTTAAAGTGTGGTTTCTCCCATTTATAGTCCAGTTTGTTCTTGTTGAAAAACATTGCAAGACCTTCGGTGTCGCGGCTTGCTTTTTCCCATACCTCTTTATTGCTTACTTCGAAAAGCAGTATTCCATCGTGATATTCCTGCATTAGAAAACGGAAATCATCATACTTTTTTTCGAGTTGGGAATCTTCATAATCAAGAATTGTTTTATCTGCAAAAGCAGCAAGTTTTTCACTAATTATGTCGCTGAAATGAGATTTATCACTATAAGCATTTTTATCCAGGTAAGCAGCAAAATCGGCTTGTGTGTAATTCTTTCCTGCAATAGACAAAAGTAACTTGTTAAGTTTTCCGGCTTCAACTTTGAAAATTGAATCAGACAGTGTTTTGTTTTCAAGGAGTTTTTCAAAATCCTTCACACTTTCATTATTCACGCTGAAATTATAATCCTTTTTAAGACGTGATATAAATGCTTGTTGACCAAGGTTGGCTCTTTCATCTCTTTTTACGCGACGTTCAATCTCAGCTTTAAGATTTTCGTATGTTTCAATGCCTTTTTTATCAAGCAATTTAATAATATGCCATCCATAAGCCGATCGGATTGGCGCTGATACTTCGCCGATATTCTTCAGTGCGAATGCAGTATTTTCAAATTCAGGGATCATGCGTCCTGTTCCAAACCAGGGTAATTCACCATTTTTGGTGGCCGAGCCCCTGTCTTCGGAATGATCGGTAGCAAGTTTTCCGAAATCATCGCCTGCCTTTACGCGTTGATACAATGAATCGATACTCGCTTTGGCTTTATTATTCTTCTCTTCATCGCCCTCAGCAGTAAATCGCATTATATGTGCTACGAGTACTTCGCCCAATGAATTGCGGCGGGCATGTACCTTTATAATATGATACCCGAAAGCAGACCTGACAGGATTGGAAATTGTTCCGACAGGTGTGTTGTAAGCCATATTTTCGAATGGATAAACAGTACGGAAGGCAGAAATCCATCCAATAAATCCTGAGTTGTCAACTGCCGATTGGTCTTCGGATACTTCTTTAGCAACTTTTCCAAAATCTTCCTTAATCAATCTCTTCTGAATGTTCTTGATTTTATTCCATGCTACCAAAGTATCTTTAGGCGTTGCTCCCGGTTGAAGTCGTATAAGAATATGGCTTACTTCTACATCTTCTTTCATGCGATTAAAAGCTTCTTTTAATACATCTTCATCCACTTTTGAATCCGTCAGATAAGGTTTTGTAAGTTGAGAACGGTAGCCTGCAAGTTCATTGATGAAAGATTTGGTTGTATCTATTCCCTGTGCTTTGGCTTCTTCTACTTTTAATTTGAAGTTTACAAATAAATCCACATACTCGTCGAGTGTTTTTTTATCAATTGAGTTGTTCGAATTGTTTTTATTGTAAATGTATTCGAACTCCGATTTCAGAACCGGATTCCCGTTGATAGTCATCAAAACAGGGTCTTTGCTTTGTAATGATACTGTTACAAACGTAAATAGTAATGAAATAATTAATAATTTTGGTTTCATAAATAGCAACTCAATAAGTTTGTTTGAGATGATGAATTAGTTTAACGTTCAAAAATACAACTATGTTGTTGAACAAATCAAAAATTTTAAGATTTTTTTTATTCTCCACGACTATAATTGGGAGCTTCGCTTGTAATTGCAACATCGTGCGGATGGCTTTCTGCCACGCCGGCACCTGTTATTCTTGTAAATCTTGCATTGTGAAGTTCGTTAATATTTGCTGCACCGCAATAGCCCATCCCAGCGCGCAATCCGCCAATCATTTGATAAATCACTTCGAACAAAGTTCCTTTGAACGGAACTCTCGCAGAGATGCCTTCGGGTACAAGTTTTTTGATGTCGGCTTCCATATCCTGAAAATAACGATCTTTTGAACCCTTTTCCATAGCTTCAAGAGAGCCCATCCCCCTGTACGATTTAAATTTACGTCCATTGAAAATAATAGTTTCGCCCGGCGATTCTTCGACGCCGGCAAACAGAGAGCCTGCCATGACGGTGGATGCGCCTGCTGCTAACGCCTTAACGATATCTCCTGAATAACGTAAACCTCCATCGGCTATTACAGGTACATTATAATTTTTCAGCGCTTTTGAGACTTCGTATATAGCAGTAAGTTGCGGAACTCCTACACCTGCAATAACCCTTGTGGTACAAATTGAACCGGGTCCAATACCTACTTTTACTGCATCAGCGCCTGCATCGGCAAGTGCTATGGCAGCCTCAGCAGTTGCAATGTTTCCTACAATAATATCGATTTGCGGATAACGAACTTTTATTTCTTTTAGAGTTCCGATTACTCCTTTCGAATGTCCGTGGGCAGTATCAATAACAATTGCATCGACTCCCGCTTCGACCAGCGCATCGATGCGAATGAAAACATCTGATGTTACACCCACACCGGCAGCCACACGAAGTCTTCCATTCGCATCTTTTGATGCCATTGGCTTGTCTTTTGCCTTTGTAATGTCTTTATATGTTATCAGTCCTACGAGTTTATTTTCCTTATCGACCACAGGCAATTTTTCAATTTTGTGCTGTTGCAGTATGTCGGCGGCAGCTTCGAGATTGGTAGAATGTGTTGTTGTAATGAGATTATCGCGAGTCATAACCTCGTCTATTTGTGTGTTCATGTCTCGGTGAAAGCGCAAATCACGATTCGTTACTATGCCAACAAGATAGCCGTAATCATCGACTACAGGAATTCCGCCAATTTTGTATTCCGCCATCAACGATAGTGCATCTTTCACCAAAGCGCCTTTTTTTATGGTAACCGGATTTGATATCATGCCATTTTCAGCACGCTTAACAGCATAAACTTGTTTTGCCTGCTCTGCAATTGACATATTTTTGTGTATAACACCAATGCCACCTTCACGGGCAATGGCAATTGCCATTTTTGCTTCAGTTACGGTGTCCATGGCAGCTGAAACAATAGGAGTTTTCAACTCAATGCGGCGTGAAAAACGGGAAGAGAGGTCAACCTCGCGGGGAAGTATTTCAGAATAGGCAGGTACAAGCAATACATCGTCGAAGGTAAATCCTTCAAATTGAACTCTTTCAGCAATAAATGACATAGGTTTAGTTTTTTTTGATTTCGGAATGCTATGAAAAATATTGCCTGCAAATTTACACTTTTTTTTCTGTATCCCGAAATATTTTTTAAAAGTAATTTCTTTCTTTCCAATTAAAATAAAATACCGAATCTTACTTGGAAAACAGTATTAATCATGCTCGCAAAATTGCTCTTTGTCCTCAACATTTTGCATTTTGTCCACTTTTTCAGCAATAGAAATACGCTATATTTGTAACAAAAAAATTCTATTCTTACCAGCATTAACATTATTAAAAAATTCAGAAATCATCAAATAAAATTCAGAAATCATGAAAGAAAATCTCAGAAAACTTTTAATGCTGCTGTTGATATTGCCGGCATTAACCTTGCCTGCCCAGCAAAAAGCAACAGCTATAATTAACGCCGATCAGGGTAAAATAGTTATTGATAAACACATTTACGGACATTTTGCCGAACATTTGGGGCGCTGTATTTACGAAGGAATTTGGGTGGGCGAAAATTCAAGCATCCCAAATACCAACGGTTATCGAAATGATGTGGTGGCAGCTCTCAAAAAAATTAACATCCCTAATCTTCGCTGGCCAGGTGGTTGCTTTGCCGATGAATATCATTGGATGGATGGCATTGGTCCCCGAGAAAAACGCCCAAAAATGATTAATACACACTGGGGAGGCGTTGTTGAAGATAACTCATTTGGTACTCATGAGTTTCTGAATCTTTGTGAATTGCTGGGAACTGAACCTTACATCTGCGGAAATGTGGGAAGTGGTTCGGTTGAAGAAATGTCGAAATGGATTGAGTATATGACTTTTGATGGCGAAAGTCCTATGGCTACTCTGCGCAAACAAAATGGACGTGAAAAACCATGGAAAGTGCGTTTTTTTGGTGTGGGTAACGAAAACTGGGGATGTGGTGGGAATATGACTCCCGAAGCTTACGCTGAGCATTATCGGCGCTACTCAACTTATGTTAGAAATTATGGAGAGAACCGCGTTTATAAAATTGTGGGTGGCGCTAATGTCGATGATTATCGATGGACTGAAGTTTGTATGAAAAATATACCACATCATTTAATGCAGGGTATATCTTTGCACAACTACACTTTTACAGATAGCTGGACAAACAAAGGCGATGCTACAGGTTTCAATGAAGAACAGTATTTCAAAGTATTGCTTAACGGAAATCGTATGGACGAATTGATTACACGTCATACTGCAATTATGAATCAGTACGACCCTCAAAAACGTATTTCATTGGTAGTGGACGAATGGGGAGCGTGGTACAATGTGGAAAAAGGAACAAACCCAGGATTCCTGTATCAGCAAAACACACTTCGCGATGCAATTCTAGCCGGAAGTATACTTAATATTTTCCACAAACATGCCGAACGAGTAAAGATTGCCAATATTGCTCAAATGGTAAATGTGTTGCAGGCAATTATTTTAACCGATAAGGAAAAAATGATTCTGACTCCCACATATTTTGTTTTCGATATGTACAAAGTTCATCAAGATGCCACTTTGCTGCCCATGGATGTAAATACCGGTGAATATGGTTTTGGTCGTCGCAAATTACCCAATATTACTTCTACAGCTTCGATAGATAAAAACGGTGCTGTGCATGTTACCTTAGTGAATATCGACCCGAAAAACGACATTGAACTCACTTGCGACATTCGTGGAGCCAAGGTTAGCAAAATGACCGATGGACAAATCATTACAGGGAAAGAGGTGGGCAGTCATAATACTTTCGATAAACCTAACGAAGTTCAACTCGAAAACTTTAAAAATGCAAAGTTCAAAAACGGTACTCTAACAGTGAAGCTTCCCGCCAAATCGCTGGTAACAATACAGTTGAAGTAAAAAATTATCATGAATAAAAAATCTCATTTCTTTTTGCTTGGTTTTTTGCTGACATTAAGCGTTTCAGCGCAAAATTATCCTGTATCCAAAGCTAATCCATGGAAGGACGATTACAGCGAAATTTCCGGAATGGAGCATTACCGCAGTTGGGGAACCTACAATGTGCACGACCCGGCTGTAATGCGTGTGGGCAGTACTTATTACATGTACAGCACGGATGCAATTTATTTTCAGCGTCGCAATGCAGGAACGCCCCACCCGGATATAAAACCAGGGAATATCCATGTTCGCTCATCGAAAGATTTGGTACACTGGAAGTTTGAGGGCTGGGCTTTTGATTCGATTCCGGCTGAGGCTAAACAGTGGGTTTGGGAAAATAATCAAAATAAAGGAGCAACCAATATATGGGCGCCGTTTCCTGTTCAATATGGCGATAAGTTCAGGTTGTATTATTGCGTTTCGGCTTTTGGGTTGCAAATTTCTTATATTGGTATGGCTGAATCTGTTTCGCCACTCGGACCATGGACTTTGAAGGGGGAGGTGGTTAAAACCCGTCGTGGCGACCGTATGAACGCTATTGATCCGAGTATAATAACCGAATTGAGTACGGGTAGAATGTGGATGCATTATGGTTCTTATTTTGGAGGTTTATATGCTATGGAATTGAATCCCGAAACAGGATTAGCGTTAACTCCAGGCGATCAGGGCTTGTTGGTTGCTCGACGTTCCGATTATAAAAAGGATAATCTCGAAGCCCCTGAGATTATCTATCATCCGGATTTCAAAAAATATTACCTTTTCACATCCTACGATCCTTTGATGACTACTTATAACATACGCGTGGGTCGAGCCGATAAACCCGAAGGACCTTTTCTTGATTTTTTCGGGAAAGACATGCGAGATACTACCAATAATTATCCTATTATTACTCATCCGTATTGTGGAGTGTTTACCAATGTTGAAGGCGATTTCTTTATGGCTCATCAAGGGAGATTGTCGCCCGACAATCAGCAAATGGTGCTGCACGTACGCGAACTGAAATGGACTCACGATGGATGGCCGGTGGTTTCTCCGCAACGTTTTTCAGGGAAAGTGAATCCTGATTCAGTTTTAAATGCATGTGCGATTTCCAAATTGTCAAAAAATAAAACGAAAGAGAAGCAACTTTCATCAAACCTAAAACTTCAAACGAAACAAATTCAGGGTTTTTGGGAAATTATACGTATTCAGGATACGAAAACCGATCGCCAGCTTGAGTTTGGTCAAATACTTTGGGGCGAAGGTCAGTTGCGTCCCACAGAAATCAATCAGTCCAAGTATGTGGAGTTTCTTAAAAACGGTCAAATGAAGGGCTCCGATGGCAAATGGAAATACAACAGTAAAGCAGGACTGACCCTATTGCTGAAAAACGAAACCATTGGGAACTTGATTGTATTTGCCGGACACGACTGGGAAAACCAAACCGAAACTCTGCTTTTCACAGGTCTTGACAAAAACGGTTGCTCGGTTTGGGGCAAGAAAGTCAGTTTCCCGAAAAACACAAATAAATGAAATTAATTTCAAAAAAAATTCAATTACAGATTGAAAAATCAAATAATCAGAAGCCGTGAATATTTTAAATAGTCGAGCCTTAAAAAGCCCATTTACGATTATAAAAAATTAAAAAAA
>CAYQWD010000056.1:0-10603 GCA_964420955.1 uncultured Paludibacter sp.
TTACAAAAAGAGTACAGGCAATAAAAAAACCAAATCGACTGTGAAGCTGATTTGGTTTTAATAGATTTTGAAATTTCTTCGTAATTTAAAGTAACTTTGAATGCATGTACCCCTACTTGAAAAACAGATTAAAAAAATGATTGACAGACATCTTTTTTAGCGCTTCAACGTTTAACCGTCAACACAAAAGAAATTTCAAAGTTTTTGTAAACATGGAAAAACTAACATATATGGTGTGTGCTAATAAATTTCTTTAGAAATTTTTAATTGAATATAAAACTTGAAAAATATTCGTTTTTTACCAATGCAAAGTTAATTAATAAATTTATTTTATACAATACATCAAGTTTATAAAATATTATTGTGTTTGTGTAATATCAATAAAATCAGACATATAAAAATTTATAAACATAGTGTTTTATTTAATATTTAACTATATTTAGAATGTAATCAAATAAACGAACCTAAAAAGTCCGATTTAACAAAGTGTTTAATCGGACTTTTTGAAATGCATTTTAAAAAATCAACTTTCGGTTTTCAGAAAACAGCGGGCAATAATTTCCTCACTTACACCTTCAGCTTTTAGTTTTTCTGCTATTTTTATTAATTTTTGCTCGGTACTTACTTTTTGGAAAAGCAAATCGAGCATTTGTTTAATTCCCTCGTTCAGTCTGGCTTTTCCTTGTCGGCTTGCAAAATCTACAGCACAAAAAGTTGATCGTTTTCGATGTAAAATAAGGTAGTAAATACCTGCAATAACAATTGCAGATATTACATTAATGTCAAGTCCGCTACCTTGGAATTTGTACTCAAGCAGGCGTATCAAGGGTTCATTAATTGATTCTCGTAATTTGGCTGTACGTCTGGTTATCGGATTGTCTTCGGAAAGTTCCCATTTCAGTAGTTGCTGCATACCTTTGTTATGATACAGTGAGCCGATAAGTGCTTCCAAAACCCAATAAAATCCTTCTACCTGAGTAAGATTTTTTGGAATACTTTGAAGAATATCTCCAAACCAATAGTCGTATTTATGGCTATATTTATTGAAAAGTTCTTCCAAATTGGCATACCTGCGATAAAAAACGGCAGGTTCAATTTTTGCACGTTCTGCTACTCCTGTAAGGGTTATATTACTGAATCCAACTTCCTCAATCAGCGAATCCACTGCGCGCAACACATCTCTCTCAATAGCAATTTTCGTGCGCCTTATTCTTTTTTCATTTTTATTACTTTCGGATATCATTAGTTCGTATAAGAAAATTTATTTGTAAAAATCGTACAAAGATATATTATTATTCTAACAATAAATCGTTAGAATAATTTTATTAAATTTCAAATTGTAATATTAGGTAATCATATATGATATAAGCCTGAAATAAAGACATTTAAATTGTTTAACTCTAACATTGTAATCAAAATTATTACAATAATATAAACAAAATAGACATCGTATTTGTTATGTGCCTGTCAATTTATTACTAAAGGATAAACAGTTATAAAGTACAAATTTGTATTTTTGCATTCAAATTCAATCATCACAGCATAAAAATGATGATTAATTTTTCACAAAGAAATTATGGCAGAAAATATATTACACGAAGTAACAAAAAGCGAATATAAATACGGATTTACCACCGAGATTGAAACCGACATTATTCCTGTCGGGCTTAACGAAGATGTAGTCCGGCTAATTTCGTTCAAGAAAAATGAGCCGGAATGGATGCTTGAATATCGACTTGATGCATTTCGCAAATGGTCAGCAATGAAAATGCCCGAATGGGCGCATCTCCAAATACCTGAAATCGATTATCAAGCCATTTCGTACTATGCAGCTCCACGCAAAAATACACCCAAAAGCATCGATGAGGTAGATCCAGAATTGCTGAAAACATTCAACAAACTGGGAATTCCGCTTGAAGAACAAATGGCGCTTTCGGGCATTGCTGTGGATGCGGTAATGGACAGCGTATCGGTGAAAACTACTTTTAAAGAAACGCTGGCTGAAAAAGGCATTATTTTTTGCTCATTCAGCGAAGCAGTGGAACATCATCCGGATCTGATTCAGAAGTACATGTCGACGGTAGTACCCGTTACTGATAATTTTTTTGCTGCACTCAACTCTGCAGTTTTCAGCGATGGTTCGTTTGTATATATTCCTAAAGGCGTTCGTTGCCCAATGGAACTTTCTACTTATTTCCGAATCAATGCGGTGAATACTGGTCAATTCGAACGTACGCTTATAGTAGCTGATGAAGATAGTTATGTGTCGTACCTCGAAGGTTGTACGGCTCCTATGCGCGATGAAAATCAGTTGCACGCTGCCATTGTTGAAATAGTGGTAATGAAAAATGCTGAAGTGAAATATTCAACTGTTCAAAACTGGTATCCGGGCGATAAAAATGGAAGCGGCGGAGTTTATAACTTTGTAACCAAACGCGGTATTTGCAAAGGCGATAACTCAAAACTTTCGTGGACACAGGTTGAAACCGGATCGGCAATTACATGGAAATATCCGAGTTGCATTCTTCAGGGCGACAATTCATCGGCTGAGTTTTATTCGGTGGCTGTAACCAACCATCATCAGCAGGCTGACACAGGCACAAAAATGATTCATCTGGGTCGCAATACACGCAGCCATATTTTGTCGAAAGGAATTTCGGCAGGTGTAAGCAATAACAGTTATCGAGGATTGGTGCGTATGGGTGCAAAAGCTGAAAATGCCCGCAATTTTTCACAATGCGACAGTTTATTGCTTGGCAATAAGTGTGGAGCGCATACATTTCCATACATGGAAGTCAACAACGAAACAGCCATTGTGGAACACGAAGCCACGACTTCGAAAATCAGCGAAGATCAGATTTTTTATTGCAATCAACGCGGAATTTCTACCGAAGATGCAGTAGGGTTAATTGTGAACGGTTATGCCAAGGAGGTAATAAATAAACTTCCAATGGAGTTTGCCGTTGAAGCACAAAAACTGCTGCAAATAACGCTGGAAGGAAGCGTGGGATAATTTTTTTGACACATAGTACACAATAGTTTTTTTATCAAGAATATTTCGGACATATAGTTTTAAACAATAAATTGTTTAATTAAAGCATCATAACTCAAAAAACAATAAATCAACTTACGAAGGAAATAATTGGTTGTGCAATTGAAGTTCATAAAGAGTTTGGCCCAGGAATGTTAGAAAAGACTTATGAAAAAGCTATGCTAATTTTACTAAAGGAAAAGGGGCTAAAAGTAGAAAGTCAATTAGAAGTTCCTGTTTTATTCAGAGGTATTGAAATAGATAACGCGTTACGACTTGATTTATTAGTAGAAGATTTAATTATTGTTGAATTAAAAGCAGTTGAAAGCATTTTGCCAGTTCATGAAGCTCAACTACTTACATATTTAAAGCTATTAAAGAAGCCCAAAGGAGTATTGATCAACTTTTATTGTGCTAATTTATTTTATCAAGGTCAGAAGACCTTTGTAACTTCGGAATTTTCTATACTTCCGATGGAATAAAATCACTTTAGTGATTTTAAAACTATGTGTTCGAATAAAAAACAGATTAAAAACTATTGTGGACTATGTGTCCAAACAAAATTATTATGCTCGAAATTAAAAATTTACATGCCAATATTGATGGCAAAGAGATATTAAAAGGACTAAACTTGGTAGTTCGTCCGGGCGAAATACACGCCATTATGGGTCCGAACGGAGCAGGTAAATCAACACTTGCTTCGGTACTTACCGGACACCCATCGTTTGAAGTAACACATGGAGAAGTTAAGTTTCATGGTAAAGATTTACTGGAACTTGCACCCGAAGAACGTGCCAACGAAGGTATTTTTCTGAGTTTTCAGTATCCTGTTGAAATTCCCGGCGTAAGCATGGTGAACTTTATGCGAACTGCAATTAATGAGCAGCGAAAATATCGTGATGAAGAACCAATTTCAGCCACTGATTTTTTAAGATTAATGCGTGAGAAGAAAACTCTTGTCGAAATGGACAACAAACTTACAAATAGATCTGTTAACGAAGGTTTTTCCGGCGGCGAAAAAAAACGTAACGAAATTTTTCAAATGGCTATGCTCGATCCGAAACTCGGAATATTGGACGAAACCGATTCCGGATTGGATATTGATGCACTCCGCATTGTGGCCAATGGCGTAAACAAACTCAAGCGCAATGATAATGCTTTTGTGGTAATTACACACTATCAGCGGTTGCTTGATTATATTGTACCTGACTTTGTTCATGTACTTTACGATGGCCGTATTGTAAAAACCGGCGATAAAAATCTGGCACTCGAACTCGAAGAAAAAGGCTACGACTGGATTAAACAGGAAGTAGAGGTTCAATAATGTGTCAATTAATCAATATGCCAATGTGCCAATTGAAAACAAATGGAAAAACAATATATCAATTTATATAAAGAGTATCACGAAACCATTAAAAAACATTCGTCAGCATTGATGAATGCGGGGCGGGATACTTCATTTGAACTTTTCGAACAGTTGGGATTCCCGACTTCGAAACTCGAAAATTATAAATATACCGACCTGACTGAGTCTCTTTCGGTTGATTATGGATTAAATCTCAACCGGCTAAATATACCAGTAAATCCTTATGAAGTTTTTACGTGCGATGTACCCGGAATTCATTCTTATCTGTATTTTGTTTTGAATGATGGCTTTTATCCGGTAAACGATAAACGGAACAATGATTTACCTGAAAAAGTTATTATCTGTTCACTTCGGGATGCATCGGAGAAATACCCTGCACTTGTTGAGAAATTTTACGGTAAACTTACTGCAGGGAAAAAAGATGGTTTGATTGCATTCAATGACGCTTTTGTGCAGGATGGTTTCTTTATGTATGTGCCTGAAAATGTGCAGCTCGACCGTCCTGTGCAGTTGATTAACATCATGCGTTCGGATGTGGATTTTATGGCTAACAGTCACAATCTGATAATTCTTGAAAAAAACGCCAAAGCACAATTACTTGTATGTGACCATACGATGGACGATGTAAGATTTATAACGAATCGGGTAACTGAGGTTTTTGTGGACGAACATGCTACTTACGAACATTACAAACTCGAGAATACACATAATAAAACTACAAATCTTTCAAATCTTTTTATTGAACAAAAAGCTTCGTCAAATGTGCTCTCGAACATTATGACTCTTCACAATGGAGTAACCCGCAACACTATTGAGATTAATCTGAATGGCGAACATTGTGAAACCACGCTTTGTGGTATGGTCATAGGTGATAAGAATCAGTCAGTTGACAATTACAGCGCAATTTTTCACAATAAACCAAATTGTCACAGTACAGAATTATTCAAATATGTACTCGATGATGTATCAAAAGGCGGATTTACCGGACGGCTTTATGTGGCACGCGATGCGCAAAAAACACAGGCTTATCAGACAAATAAAAACATTTTGCTCAACCGCACAGCAAAAATGCGCACTAAACCGCAACTTGAAATTTATGCTGACGATGTAAAATGTTCGCATGGAGCAACTATCGGGCAACTCGACGAATCGGCAATGTTCTACATGCGCCAACGCGGAATTCCTGAGAAAGAAGCACGACTGTTGCTAATGTTTGCTTTTACAGCCGATGTAATAGAAAATATTCGTATCGATGCTTTGCAGGACAGAATGAAAATGTTGGTAGAGAAGCGTTTACGTGGTGAACTCTCGAAATGCGAGGGCTGTGTGATTTGTCAGTAAATGCATAAAAAAATTATTTTATCCGAAAGTTTTGCAAATATTATTGCAGATTTTTCGGATTTATTTTTTCAGATTAATATCGAAATACAAATTAAAAAATCTTCATTAATTTTTGAAAACACTACCTGAGGTGTATTTTCTGATTTGGAACTAAAAGGTGAAGCGATAACCAACAAAGCAGATACGCCACACTGGCAATTCCGAATATCACATAAAAACTTCCGGTAATTTCAAGAATAAGTCCTACTCCGCCCGAAAATAACACTCCGCCAATTGCACCGGAAAAGCCCGCTAAACCGGTTAAAGAACCTACTGCATTTTTAGGATAAATATCAGAAACGATAGTAAAAATATTGGCTGCATATCCCTGATGGGCAAAAGTTGCCATTGATACAAAAGCGACAGCTAACCAAAGATTTGAAACCTGTGCTGTAAAGAATATTGGCACGACCAACAATGCCATAAGAAAAATTGTAAGTTTACGCGCTGCAACCGTATTTTTTCCATTTTTGATAAGAAAAGATGAAAGCCATCCTCCAAAAACTGAACCGCCGATTGAAATTACGTACACGACAATTAATGGTAAGCCGATATGCATTAAATCGATATTGTAAGTAGTATTCAGATATTTTGGCAGCCAGAATAGAAAAAACCACCATATTGGGTCTGTCAGAAAGCGCGAAAGGCAAATTCCCCAGGTTTGCTTGTAAGAGATAATTGATTTCCACGGAAGTTTTTTGATTTCGGGTTCTTTCTCATCCTGCCTAATATAATTCAGTTCCTCTGTGCTGAGTTTTTTATTTTCTTCCGGTTTACGATAAGTCAACATCCAGAATATCATCCATACGAAACCAAGTGCTCCGGCACCAATAAATGCCCATTGCCATCCAAATTTGACAGCAATTAACGGTATTATCAATGGTGTGAGAATCGCACCTACATTAGAACCCGCATTGAATAAGCCGGTTGCCATGGCTCGTTCTTTTTTTGGAAACCATTCAGCAATTGTTTTTATAGCGGCAGGAAAATTTGCCGAAGCACCTACGCCTAAAGCAAAACGGGCTGAAGCGAAGGCAATTGCTGATGAAACTGCAGCATGAAACATTCCGGACAAACTCAGCAAACTGACCGAAATAATAAATCCCAACCTTGTTCCAATTTTATCGAGTAATGCGCCCATGGAAATTAAGCCAATGGCATAAGCAGTCTGAAAAGCCATGATGATATAACCATAATCGGCTTCTGACCAGCCAAGCTGGGTCTGAAGTTGCGGAGCAAGAATACCCAACACCTGTCGATTGACATAATTAATGGTGGTTGCAAAAAACAGCAGTACCACAATTCGCCAACGGTAATTTCCAATTTTAAGTGCCATAACTTTGATTTAATATGGCATAGTCAAATAAATACAAATAATAATAAACGCAAAAAAAAGAGAAAAACTAAGAAGTTTCCCGTTGTTAATAGGAATAGAAGCTTATCAACTTGGCGTAATTAGCGTAAAAAAACTACTTTTATATTAAGAAAATTTGTAAGGTTTTATTTTTTTCTAAAACATTGCTGAATAGCATTTTCAAATCTTCAAATTAGCACAATACTACCTACATATTTCATGAATTAAATAATACGCTTCTTCCTGCTCTTCGGGTGTTTCGCAATAGGTAACAACCACCATTTTCATTCCGGGTATCCACAGGCGGGTAAGTTGCTCTCGAATGGTTTCCAAATCACCCACAATCCGTGCATTCAAAACTATACCTGTATTGGTAAACTTATGAAACGCTTCTAAATTATTTGTAGCTCCCGGATCGGTTTGTGAAGAAAAAGCGCCATCAGCCATCAACAAACCTTTTGTCATCAAAACAGCATCCACCCAGTTACTCCAGTCGCCACAGGAATGAAAAACCGGACCTCCAAGCGGATTGCATATTTTTTCGACAGAAGGAACAGCCAGTTCCATGTATTGCTCAGGTGAAATCATAATTGCATTATCGTCGCTCATGCCAAGCCCTGTCCAGGTCGTTGAAGAAGCAAAACCATGCCCGGGCAAAGCCAGCGCAGAACCAATTAATTTAGTTTGTTCTTTATTAAATTGAATTGATAAATCCGCCAAACGGTCGAATAACTGCAACACTTTTTCAGGCTCCATCATGGTATCCATTAAAAACTGGTCGAGCGGATACAAATGTCCAACCATATTGAGAGGCGATTGTGTATCGGTGAGAGAAACAGGTACACGACCTTTGGTTTGCTCCATGAAATACTCAATCATATTTAGTGTGTGCCGGCCAATTGGTGTTTTTGCCACATACATTGGTTTATAAGCCAGAATTTCATCGATTGAAGTAAAACGGGGCTTCAGCGCCGGAGCCTGACCATCGAGCCAGATATAATCGCCACCAAACGCACTGGCAATGGTACCAATGCCGTACCACGGTTCCAGAAAATTCGGCACATCAGCTTTGAAAAGCATACTTTTTTCCAAAGCGCCAAGCTGTAGTTCGAGCGAACGCTTCATATCGCGACTGCCATACGAAAAACATTCCGCTACACGCATTCGACGATACACCATTACACCTGTTTTTTGATTCCAAAATGCAGCACATCTTTTGTTTAATCCCGAAACATATGCTTCGTATTTATCAAAATCAAAGTTCTCAGGTTTAATGGGAATCACCTTTGTAGCCTGCGAATCAGCTAATTTATTATCGAATTGTTTTGCCATCGTATTTTATTTAGCACACTGAGAACACAGAATAAACAGTGATTCTGTGTTAGTCCGTATTATCCGTTTATTCTGTGTGCCAGATATTCTTTTTTCAATTCCTCTACCGTTTCAAATATTGTATCAATTTTATCATCGCTTACTGAGTCATCAATATTGATGCAACAAACACCTGTGAGGTATGGATTTCCCGAATCTTTCACCAACGAAGTAATGGTTTGTCGGATTTCTTCTTTCGATTGTTTAGCTAATTCCACAGGACTGTAACGAATATTCAGGAAGGTGTTTGGCAAATGTTCACGCAACACTTTAATATCGCCTCCCCAACCAACATCCAAAAAGTCTAAATTAGGAATTTTGGCAAAACTTTCTGCCATACGGTGTGGATCGGAACCACAGTAATGAATACCATAGGGGCGCTTTCGGCTCCACTCAATATCGTAGGGCAACAGGAATTCTTCGTAATCTTCCGCCGAAATCATGGTATGCGAACATTCGGAATGCAGTAAAACAGGTTTTTGCAAATGCCGAACTCCGCGGTTTACTGAAATGGATGTTGAGCCCGTTTCATTTTCAAGAAAATCAGTAAACTTCTCAATTACTGCTGCAATGGAATTAAAATAAGCTTTTGTTTCATCAGGTTGCATCATCATATCAAGAAAAATATTTTCACCATGTAAATCCATGGCTATATTCAGAATGCCACCCCAATTGATGTCTCCGGTTGCATGTCCATGTTTCGATTTAAGTTTTTCAGTGAGTTTCAAAACTTTTTTAAATGCATCGGAGTTGAAAGCATCTTCTACACTTACGTTTTCCAGTTCTTTATGTGCTGCCAACACCTGTGGCGGATGATTTTCAGTGTAATTCACCTCGCAACCCAGCATTTCGGACAACAAATAACCGGCAGCCAAATGCACAGCGCCAATTTCAGGCCGGACTTCATTCCTGTGTGCACCCAACCCGTAACGCCCCCAGCGTTCGTAAAGTACTTTTTCTTTTTGTTGCTCTACCTCCACCCGCTTCAACGGATGATAAAAAAAGTCGGGATCGAAGGTAATTCCTTCATTTTTATGCCACCATTCAGGGAGCAGAACTATATCTACTGGCAGGATTGAATTGCCAAGTAAGGGATTGAAATTCATTTGATAATATTTTTTTTTATTGTAACTCTGCAAATTGAAAGTTTGACTTTTAATTTACAGGTTTTTAGATATTTATCAATTATACCTCACCACCACTTCTTCATTTCCCTCAATCCAAAGGCGGTAATTATTGTCGGTTAACTTTTCAACCGTTCCTTTTGAGGCCTGTGGAAATTTGTCGCTGCAGAAGTTCAGATAACCTTTTCCTTCGGTAGCTGTTACTTTGATGGTATTGGTATCTATGTACAATTTAATTTCTCCATTTGGAGTTGGCACTGTTCCTTCCATCCATTCTAATCCTCCAAGATTGGGAGTAATAGCAAATTCGCTGTAACCTGCTTTTACAGGCTGAATACCAAGATAATATTTTCCCAACAGGTAAACCGGACTTGCGCCCCAGGCATGGCAAAGGCTTTTTCCGTAAGGGCGACCATACATGGCTAAATGTTGTTCACCTTTATCAGTCGGGACGTACTTTTCCCAGAACGAAGTAGCTCCTTCGCGAATCATACCACCCCAGTAAGCCTTCATTTCTTTCATTACTTGTTTGTGTTCACCCATAGCGCAAAGCGCTTCCAGTTCGTAGTAGCGCATGTATGGTGTGCTGATTTTCATAATGGAATCGTTCAGCAGTACAGAAGTTTTAATGGCAGCTTGTTGCTCTTTGCTCAGATAGTTGTAAAACGAAGCAAACATATTGGCGTAGCGGGTTACCTGTTCCTGTTGTTCCTCGTTGAGTCGGTTGTGCACCAGAGCCTTTTTGCTTTCGTTCCAGAATGCCGGAATCAGTTTGGCACGCAAATCAGCAGCCAGTTTTTCGTATTTTGTTTGATCGGCAGCGTTGTGGGCCACTTTAGCGCAGAGTGCCATCGTTTCAAGACTTTTAGTGAACAGCACCTGTTCGTACGATAGTTCCCCCTTTTTATCCATATAGCCATCGGCCCAGTCCACAAAAATCCAGTCGCCCGTCATTCCTTCCACCATTCCGTTTTGAA
>CAYQWD010000057.1:0-7345 GCA_964420955.1 uncultured Paludibacter sp.
TCTGTAAATCATCGTTACCTTATTGCTGAGATTAATTTTTGTACGTTCATAACCTTTTATCGAGCCTAATACAAAATTACCTCCATCGGCATCGGTGGTAACATTTATCGTTCCGGTAAAATTTGAAACATCCGAATTTAGCACATTTCCGGTAAATCCTGTATAATAATTTAAAGTTCCCCCTCCTGTAATAGTTCCATTAATCAAAGATCGACCATCTACATTCAATGTACTGTTAAAACCGGCAGGAATTTTCAGATTCCAGTTTGAAGTATTGTCAGTTGTATTACTATCAAACATATTGATTGAACCTCCCATAAGCGTAATTGTATCGGACGAACCTAATGCAAATGAATTTGCAACATCGGTAGTAAAAGCGATAGATCCTGCTTGAATTGTAGTACCACCTGTATAATTATTAGCAATTGAAAGAGATAATCTCCCCATACCTTCTTTAATCAACCTTCCTGGACCCGTAATCTGACCTGTAGTGGAAAGCACCGCTGCAAAATTCCCGACAGAGAGAGTTCCGCCATTTTCGCCAAGTGTAAAACCTCTGTCAATTGCAACAGTGCTTCCGGTGTAACTCAGCCTACCTCCATTTAAAACAATATTTGACGATGCTTTGGTTGCAGCTCCTATTGGCGATGCAACTCCTCCGTTTGTAAGCGTTGAAGTTTCAATCGTACCACGGTTGATTACCAATTTCCCCGTAAATTTATTTGAAGTTGTAATTGTAGCTCTTCCCGTTCCATTTTTGGTCAAGTTACTTACACCTTCTATTGAACCGACACCACTTAGGGTGAAGTTTGATGCAGTTTCTATCAATACCGAACCGGGCTTCACACTTTCTACAATGTTCACAAAATTCACATTAGTTTCATCGTTGAATAAAACCGAATCATTGGAAATGAATGTCTTTATTTCATCATTCAGCAGCCAATTTGCAGTTTTGTTGTTATCCCATTTTGTATCCACATTACCTTTCCAAATAAGATATGCGGGAGGAGTAACTTTCAGTGTAATATTTCCATTGTTGTTAATGAGAGAATAACTCAAGTAGGAAGGAACACCTGAAATTTTAATTTTATTCAAATCGCCGGTTACTTTTCCCATACATTTTATCAATACATAATTTCCGGCAGGCAAAGAACCATTCTGAACATTCAGATTGATAAAACTTTTATTGCTTGTATTCCAATCGCCTTCAACAAACAGTGTATCGTGCGAAACTACAATATTGTTCGTTAATAAAACATCGAAAATGTAATTTACGACTCCCTTTTCTGTTAATTTTTTTTTGAATGTAAGACTGGCAGTTTCGTTAATATTTTTTCCAAAAACAACTGAGGTTTGATTGCCCAGTGTAACATCATTACCGAATACGCCGGAACCTCCAAATTTTACAAAAGGTTGTATGCTTACTTCGCTGTTTGTCAGGCTCCCGTTATTATAGAACTCTCCATCCCAAACAGTAGTTTTGCCTGTAAAATTATTATTATTGTTTAATTTTAGTATTCCTGTACCAATTTTCTTAAGTTCCATAGCACCATTCAAAAATCCTGTGCCGCCTATTTCGACATTGAAGGGACTGTTAACTTTTATACTTCGGGGCATTATTTCATCGTGAATCGAAACTATAGCATTAGCGCCGGCAGTCAGGTCAAAAATCACTGCATCACCATTAATAAAAGTTGACAATTGATTTTTACTGTCAATCCATGAAGCTGTAGTATTGTTATCCCAAACTGTACCGCCTTTCCATCGCTTTTCATCAGCATACACCGCAGAAACCGGCGGAATATCCATATCATCGCCCATATAATAACCCAAATGAGGTGGCTGGTTATAAGCAGTGTTTTGCCATGCAATACTTGCGCGATATACAGGATCGTGCATCAAAGTATAAGTTCGGTATGTTGTGGGAATAGTAGTTGTAAAAATTCTCAGATTTTTGTTATCAGAAGTCCTGAAAATAACTTCCTCGCGCCAATCGCCAAACAAATCGACTGACAAGTTTGGAGTAGCTTTAGTTCCGTTAATTGATGAACAACCTGAGGCGCTAAATAAAGTTCCGGCATTGAATTTTGTGATTGTATTCCCATCAAGTAGTTCGTCTTCTCTGTCAGCATCCCAGTAAATTCTGAAATTCATCGAAGGACGTGTTGTAGAAAGTGTTTCACCGCTTTTACTTTTAACCACCCCCACTGATGCACTCCACATTTCGAATCCACGATTTCCGGGAATAATGTTAGCAGCCATTCCTCGTCCGTTGTCAGTACCGGTAAAAGTTCCCCAAAGTATTGCACCTGTTCGTGCATCGTGCATTTCTTCGCTAAAAGCCGCACTTGTAGATTCGTGTACAGAAAACACTTCTAATCCTTTACGTTCAGGATCCAGATCGGAAAGGTGCATTGCATCGCCATGCCCAAGTCCGGTACGATACATAAATTTACCATCGTGATCCAAAGCGCCTGCACTCCAAACAATTTCGTCCCGTCCATCGTTGTCAACATCGCCAATGCTCATATTATGATTGCCCTGACCGTACAATCCGACACCCGAAGTTGTACCGGAATCGTAGAACCAAACTTGGCTGAGCGTTCCGTTTCTGAAATTCCATGCTGCAATGGTAGCCCGTGTATAATATCCGCGACACATAATAATGGAAGGCAGCACTCCATCGAGCCATGCAGTTGCGGCCAAAAAACGGTCGACACGATTGCCATAACTATCGCCCCAGTTAGAAACTGTACCCCGTGGCGGATTGTAATTTGCAGTTGCAAGTTCTTCACCTGAAAATCCGCTGAAAACTGTTAAATACTCCGGACCTGTAAGAATATAACCGCTCGTATTCCGATAATCAGCAGCATGATTTGCTGTTGCAGCCGGACCTTTCGAAATAAATCTACCAAGTCCATCTTTTGTTCCGGGAGCTGTTTTTACTGCAATTTCAGCTTTTCCATCACCATCGTAATCGGCTACCTGAAATTGTGTGTAATGCGCTCCGGCACGAATATTTATGCCTAAATCGATTCGACAAAGCTGTGTGCCGTTGAGTTTATACACATCGATATAAACATTTCCGCTATATCCGGAATGTGCATTGTCTTTCGCATTAGAAGGATCCCATTTAACCACTATTTCGTATTCGCCATCCGCATCAACATCGCCCACACTACAATCGCCGGGTGAATATGTACAGATTGATCCATCGGGCATTGTGAGCTGTGAGGGCACATTGAGTGGAATATCAAAAAAATTAGAGGATAAAACTGAGGTGGAATGTTCTTCACCTGTTTCAACTCCGAAAAGTACGGTTTTAACAGTATATACAGATCCTAAAGCGGCATTATCAGTATAATTAGTTACATCGGTAACAGGAATTGAATTGATTTTAACGCCATCTCGATAGAGATTAAACGCTACAAAATCAGGATCGGAACCCAACATGCGCCATGATAAAAAAACCTGAGAAGATGAAGTGCGTACAGCCACAAGACCACGATTGAGTTTTTCCATTATGCGCTGTGCCTGAATTTCAGGAATTAGGAAAAAGAATAAATACAGAAATAAAATGTAAATGAATTTTTTCATGATTAATATTATTAACGAAGCAAAGAAACAAGAAAAGTTTCGATTCAGAAATGGAAAAAAGTTCATAAATTATTATAAATCGTTCATTAACATATCATTGTAATGAGAGATGAATAAAACAGGTTTCTGAGTTTGTTTTTAATTTGATGTTTGTATGTTACTTAACCATCAACAATTTTTTATATTCAGATTCCGTAACTTCAAGAATGCTGCCATGTCTGATTCCTTTAGGCAAACTGATTTTTTCAGAAATATCAGTCCAATTTACTAAATCGGTCGAAGTAATTGCACCGTATTTACGGTCGCGATATTTGTCGAAATAAACAATCCAGGTTCCATTTCTGAAAAGTGCAGTAGGACCTTCGACCCAGAAATTTCCGGTAATCGGAGCGCTAGCTTTTGAGTATGTTCCAGTAAGCTCATTGGCATAAGCAATTTTCAGATTTTTCTGAGCCGGCTCGCGCGTTTCATCTTTCAGAAACATAACCCAGCGATTATCATGGCTCAATATCGTTGCATCAATCACATTAAAATCCGGATTGTAAAGCAGTTTGGTCTCACTGAAAGTTTTAAAATCTTTGGTGGTAACATAATACATACGATGATTGTAGCCACTTTCAAGCATTGATGCAGTTTCAGGAAACTTTCCGTTAATAGTAGTTGCCCAGTAAATCATATAAGTCTGACTGAAGGGATCGAGCGTAATTTCTGGCGCCCATGTATTTCGGGCTTCAGGTTCGTTTATCATAACAGGAATAAACTGCTGTTCCGACCAATGAATCAAATCGTCGGACGAAGCATATCCAATACCTTTATCGTTCCAGCTAACAGTCCAAACCATGTGAAACTTTCCATCGAGACCACGAATAATGCATGGGTCACGCATCAGACGGTCGTTTGCAACCGCAGGTTTCAGAAACGAAGAATCATTTTTGAAAGCTTTCCAGTTAATACCATCAGTACTGCCGGCAAGGTGCAAACCATCGCTACTGTTCCCTTTGAAATAAGAGAAAATATAGAAACGTTCGTCCGAAAATTTTATATCATAAATTTTACCTTTTTCGGTATCAATTTCAAGTTTGTAAAATCCCTGAATGTCTTTTTCAGCTTCGATATTATGAATACTGAATTTTCTATTATAAATTATTGAGGTTTTCCCACCTGCATTTGATTTTACTGATGCGCTCAGCAAACGGTTTTCTTTCCAATGCATCGAAATTTCAAAATTTCCGCGTGCTTTCAGCCCACTCACCGAGCCTTCGTCCCATGCCACAGGTAAAGCCGGAAGCAGTCGGATTTCTGATGCCGACGATTGTAGGAGCATTTCCGCAAAAGCAGCCGCACCTCCGAAATTTCCATCGATCTGGAAAGGCGGATGAGCATCGAAAAGATTGGGATAAGTTCCTCCGCCAGTAAGTTTGAATTCACCCTTGTAGCCATCAGGATCTACGTAACGCATCAATTCGCGTAACATTTTATAGGCACGGTTTCCATCCCAAAGTCTTGCCCATAAATTAATTCTCCAGCCTTTCGACCATCCGGTAGTTTCATCGCCCTTTATCTCAAGCGTCTTCCGGCAGGCATTGGCAAGTCCCAGAGTTGTGGCAGGAGAAATGTGATGCCCTGGATGTAATCCAAACAGGTGTGTCTGATGTCTGTGACGTGGGTCTTCATCTTCCCAATCGTGATACCACTCCTGCAAATTTCCATTTTTGCCAATTTTATAGGGATACATACGGTCAAGCGCCTGCTCCATTTTTCCCCTGAACTCTTCATCGATATTCAGAATTTTTGTAGCCTGAATTGTTTGCGCGAACAACTCGCGCATCATTGCCAAATCGGCAGTTGCGCCATAAAGCGTAGCTCCTTTAAAACCATCGGGTGTAATGTATCTGTTTTCGGGCGAAGTGGAAGGAGAGGTTATCAGAAATCCGTTGACATCTTCCACGAGCCATTCCAGACAAAACTGTGAAGCGCCTTTCATGAGCGGGTATGCAAAATTTTTCAGAAAGATTTCATCCCTGTTAAAGATATAATGTTCCCACAAATGCGTGCTTATCCAGGCGCCACCCATATTCCAGTTAGCCCACGATGGATTTCCTTCGCCAAAATCTCCAACAGGGTTGGTCATAGCCCAAATATCGGAATTATGAGCTAATACCCATCCATTGCAACCATAGAAAGTGCGCGCAGTAATAGCGCCCGTTTTTGCCAAATTACCGATAAAACTGAGCAAAGGTTTATGCATTTCGGGTAAATTACAAACTTCAGCGGGCCAGTAATTTTCCTGAACATTGATATTAGTAGTATAGTTACTACTCCATGGCGGGCGAATATAAGGATTCCATATTCCTTGCAAGTTTGCGGGAACTCCCTCGGTTCGCGAGGAAGATATAAGCAAATATCGCCCGAAATTGAAATAAAGAATTTCAAGATTTTTATCCTCCTTTCCACTTGCATAACGCTTCAGGCGTTCGTTGGTAGGAAGGTCGGGAGCCGAAGTTTTTCCCAAATCGAGTTTAACGCGATTGTAGTATTGCTGATACTCTTTTAAATGTTCTTTATGCAGTTTCGAGTAAGACTTCCGTATTGCTTTTTTCATTTGTGCAACTGCAATAGTTCTATTGTTCAAACCTTCGGTGGCAGGATTTTTATCGAAACCATTGAAACTTGTAGCAATTGAAACATACAAAATAACTTCATTTGCATTTGTAACTTTTAAGGTAGAATCGGTTGTGGTAATTTTTCCACCGGAGTTTATTATTTTAAACAATGCCGTGAATCGAGTTCCACGATTTTCATCGAAACGTATTGGATTCTCAACCCTGCGATAACTGGGAGCACAATAATAAGGAGCATAACCATTGGCGGAAAGTTCGTTTCCTTTAACTGAAACGTTATATTTCAGTAAACTTGAAAATCTGAGGTTAAAATTTAAAGCATTTTTTTTATCAGCCGACAATTTGACTGCCATCACTTTATCGGGATATGAAATAAAATATTCCCGTTTGTAATTAATACCATTCGAAGTATAAAGAACTTCGGTAACAGCTTTGCTCAAATCGAGACTGCGATGAAAATTGGATACTTCCTTATGATTAAAATCAAGATACATTGTGCCGAGTGGAGCATAGGATTGTGAAAATGTACCCTGAAGTTTTCGGTTGAGTTTTTCAGCCAATGGATAATCTTCGTTTTTTAACGCAGCACGAATGTCCGGAACAAATTTATATGCTTCAGAATTCATGTATGGATTTACAGGTTCACCACTCCAAAGTGTAGCATCGTTCAGAAAAATCTTATCTGTATCAGTACCACCAAAAACCGTAGCGCCAATTTTTCCATTACCCAGCACAAGCGCTTCTTCGAAGAATGTTGCAGGTTTATCGAACCAGATTTTGTAAGAAGATTGTGATATAGCATTACAAATTAAAATGAAAGACATTATAAGATATTGCAAAATTCTGAACATAATATATTTCGATTAGATTATTTAGTGTTTACAAAATTAATAAAACAATCAAAAAATGGACAATAATGCATGTTTGCAAAATGATTTGAAAACAAAGATATTTGATTTTTTATGCATTAGCTCTGCAGTTTATCGCTCAGTATTAAATTAAAAAATATTCGGCTTGATCAAAACTGTTTATTACAAGCTAACTACCTTACATTTTGATATTTATACACTTATAAAATTTAAATTATCTTTAGAAAAGCATTAAATATTTTATCGATTTTGAAATGC
>CAYQWD010000057.1:7375-10585 GCA_964420955.1 uncultured Paludibacter sp.
TCCATTGTTGTTAATGAATAAAAATCTATATATTTGTACAATTAAACAGAACGGAATATTGAACATTTAAGTAATTTCGCAGCATTAAAATGTGGTATCGCACCCTTTTTTAGAAGCAATGTAACTAATCATTTTTTTAAAGTCTATAATATACATGAAAAAACAAATCAAACTCCCGTTTTTATTTATAGCATTTTTATTGCTATTGAACGGCTGTACCGACAAAGACGTATATTACCAAAGGCCTGAATGGCTTGAACCTTCCATTTACGAAGTTCTCAAAAGAAAGGGGAATTTTAAGATGTATCTTCAGTGTATTGATACCACATTATACGCATCGGTTTTAAAAGGCGCAGGACTTTACACTGTTTTTGCACCTAACGATGCAGCCTTCGCAAGTTATTTAAGCAGCAAAGGATATAGCTCTTTAAAAAACATACCACTTTCCGAAATTGAGAAAATTGTGGCCTATTCCATTACATACAGCACTTTTTCATTCGACTCGATAGGAATAATGGGCACTTTTAAATATAAAACGCAATATTATGCTTTGCCATATCGCGATCCGGAGTACAATAACCAATGGGTTGTTGATCAAACCATGGAAAACAACTGGTCAACCTCATATTACAATTACAAATTTATTCCTGCATTTACAAATACTTTTTTTTCATCATACAATCCAGCTTTAACATCAACAGATTATAATATATTTTTTCCTGATGTTACTTTTACAGGTAAAAACATTCAGGGGGGCGAAATTGTAAATAAAGATATGCGAGCTGAAAACGGCATCGTTCATGAAGTTTCGACCGTAAATTTACCATTGGACAATATTGCTGATATTTTGAATAAACCTGAAAACAGCCTTATCAAGTCATTGGTAGATGCTAAAAATATATTTGGCGACTATTTATTCAGATCGTATATCGAAGTTACATCGCCTATAACACTAAAAGCATTACAAAAAATAATGCCAAAAGAGAATATTGACAAGATTTTCATTAAATATTACACCGGATTGAATTACTCACTGAATCTTGAAAACGTAATGGATGAAAGTGGCAGATATATTCCCGAAAAAAGTGGTTACACTTTAATATTGCCTTCCGGTACTGCATTAGACAATTATTTGCAAAAAAGGGTGATGAAGTATTATACGAAACAAAATGACTTACCCCAGGAAATAATCAGGACATTAATTCAATCACACATGATTCCTACGCTGGTTTGGCCCGGAAACTATGCAAACTCAGTAAATGGCAATGGCGATTATCTCAATGGTTCGGGTAGCAGCGGTTTAAAATTTTCGGAAAGCGGTATTGATGGCGCAATATTGGCAAGCAATGGTTTTGTATATAAAAGTAATCAAGTAGTTAAAAGTCGGATATTCGAATCAGTTTATTCAGAAATTTTTCTTAATCCATCCCGCAGATGGGCTAATATTGGTTTTGTTAATAACTTTAATACTTCTCTGCGTGAAGATCTGCAAAAATGTATATTAAACGGATTTATTTCAGAACGCTATACACTTATTTGTTTTGATGATCAGCTATTGATTAATGATGGATTTTCCTATACACCCAGCACCAACACATTTACACATTCAGGCAGCGGTGTAAATGCAAACAACCGATTAGCACGTTTGCTGCGAGAACATATATTTTCAGGTATTCAAAACAAAGAGGTTAACTCCGAGATTTCAGATTTTGCAACAGCAGGGATATCTACTTACGACAACTGGAATTTTGCTGTAACAAGTTTTGGCGATCCTGTACGATTTAAAAACAATCAGATACAGGCAGCAGGAAATATTGAAGACAACACATTTGTAAACTTGACCAAACTGAATGAAACTTATCTTAACGGAACTGTTTGGTTAGCCGATAGACTCTTGCAATTTTCACCCCGCGAAACAGGTTCAACCGAGGATAGAAAATTCAGAGACTTAACCCTTTGGGATTATCTTGACAGAGCACGTACACAAAACCCGAATGTAAAACTTTTTGTGGATTATTTGCAGAGATGTATAAAAACCTACCCTGACGATGCCACAAGCACAGCTCTCGATGGCATTAGCACTGAACAATTTTATACGGTTTTGATGCCAAACAACACAGCCATGCAATCAGCGCTTACTGCAAAGGTAATACCACCGATTGACTCGATAAGTTCCGCCTTTCCGCTGGCATTTGCCAGGGCTGCTTTTTTCATTAATTCACATATAATTCAGGGACGTGTGTTCGTTGATGATAATAAAACATTTTTATACCCTGCTAATGCAAGCTCCCTGAACAAAGCGCTTGTGCCGGTTCAGGCTAAAGTTAATAATGAAAGACTCGGACTTACAAATCAAAGTTTGCTTATTGAAGTAAGTAAAACAACCGGCGGACTGATTAATTGGTTGCCTCAAAATGTTGTACAAGGAACAAAAGTGCTTGTTACGGGTAGAGTTTCAGGAACTATGCGCGTACAGCGCGGCAAACCAACCGGAACTACGTTACTTAATAATTACCGGAGTAACAGAATAGCCTGTAAAGCCATTCTGCATGAAGTTAACAATTATTTCTCCTTCATTTTAAATTAGATAAAAAAATTTATTTCCAGAACGTAATGATTTCAAAAGTGGAAATCCAAAATAAACAAATCAATATCGCATGAAAAATACAGGAAAAATTATTATACTTATCACAACACTGCTTCTAACATCAATAATTACTTTTGCGCAGGGAGGAAAATTTTTGGTTCGGGGCACTGTGATTTCTGCAACAGATAAATTACCTATCGTTGGCGCAACAGTAGCTGAAATTAATCCCGAAAATCGTACGGTGAATGGTGTTGTTACCAATCTCGATGGAAATTTCAGCATAATTGTTTCGAGCAACAAAAACACATTATCATTCAGCTATGTAGGATACAAAAAACAAGAACTAATAATTGGTAACAATACCAATTTGAAGATCGCTCTCACCGAGATGGATCAATTAAAGGAAATTGTTGTTGTAGCCAAACCCAAACAGAGAGTAGGTTCACTCGATATTGATGAGCGGGATATTTCAATGGCAATATCAAAATTGAGCGCTGATGAAATTGGAGAATTAAACGTTGCATCAGTCGATGAAGCACTTCAGGGTAGAATGGCAGGCGTTGATATTATGGCAAATTCAGGCGATCCGGGCAGTGGTATGTCAATACGCATCAGAGGTATAA
>CAYQWD010000058.1:0-10567 GCA_964420955.1 uncultured Paludibacter sp.
TTATTATTTCAATGATTTAAAGATACTTTCAAAAGTCTATCGACGTTTTGAAGTTATTATTTCAATGATTTAAAGATACTTTCAAAAGTCTATCGACGTTTTGAAGTTATTATTTCAATGATTTAAAGATACTTTCAAAAGTCTATCGACGTTTTGAAGTTTTCTTTTCAAATTAGCACATTATCTACTCTAACCGATATTTAAATTTCCGCAAACTTATATTTATCAACAAAATTCCCATACCGAGCAAAACTGAAAGTTCGGGCAAAATAGCCTGCAATCCCAATCCTTTAATCATTATTTTTTTTACGCCGATTATGTACCATTTAGCTGGTACAATTTGCGAAATCCACTGGAAAAAATCGGGCATATTCTCAACAGGGAACATCATTCCCGATAGCATAATTACAGGCAATAACAAAATCATTCCCGAGAAAAGCAAAGCCACAACCTGAGTTTCGGCAACTGAAGAAATTACCAAACCAAGCGACAGATTAACAAATATATACACCAATGAAAGCACAAGCAGCCAGAATAAACTTCCTGCAACGGGAACTTTCAGCAGAAAAACCGACAACAAAAGAATGGTTGTGAGATTTACTATTGAAAGGAAAAAATATGGGACTGTTTTTGCAAGAATTATTTGTAAAGGCTTAACAGGCGAAACCAATAAAATTTCCATCGTGCCGGTTTCCTTTTCGCGAGCAATGGATATAGAAGTCATCATGGCACAAATCAACATCAGAATCATCCCCATCACGCCGGGTACAAAGTTGAAAGCGCCTTTCATTAGCGGATTGTAAAGCAGTTTAATTTCCGGAATAATACTGACTGGCATTTTTTGCAAACCAAAAACTTCCTGCTGCCATGTTCCGATAATTGCAGTGGCATAACCTGTAACTGCTTTTGCAGTATTCGGGTCGGTAGCATCGGTTATGAGTTGAATTTGCGCTGAACCATCACGCATGGCATTTGAGTGGAAATTTTCGCTGAAAACAACAACCATTTTTAGCTGATGTTTCAGAAACAATGATTCAATTTCATCGGGATTACTTATAAATTTTTCTACTGAAAAATACTGACTGTTTTGAAATTTATCAATAATTGCTCTCGTTGAAATATCGTTTGAAGGATCGAGTACCCCGATTTTAGAGTTGCGAACCTCGGTGGTAATGGCATAACCAAACAATAGCAACATAAGCACCGGTAATAGTAAAAGAATTGCCATTGTGGTGTGGTCGCGTAAAATATGGTGGAATTCCTTTCGCACAAACGACAGGAAAACATTTCTATCAGCTTTACTTGCTTCCATTAATTTTATGTTCCATGTTTCGGGTTCCTTGTTCCTTGTTCCTTGTTCTTTGTTCCTTGTTCTTTATTCTTTATTCTTTATTCTTTGTTCTTTGTTCCATTCTTACATTTCTTCATTACACATTAAATTATTGGCATATTGGCACATTCCCCTATTCAACCCTTTCCGCTTTTCGAGCTAAATGTCTGAAAACTTCATCTATATTCCGTGCATTGTATGTTTTTCTTAAATTCTGAGGTGTATCGAGGGCGTCAATACGTCCATCAACCATAATTGAAACACGATTGCAGTATTCGGCTTCGTCCATATAATGCGTAGTTACAAACACTGTAATACCACGGTCGGTAGCTTCGTAAATCATTTCCCAGAACCGGCGGCGGGTTACAGGATCAACGCCACCGGTAGGTTCATCGAGAAACACAATTTTAGGTTCGTGAAAAATTGCTACTGAAAATGCTAACTTTTGTTTCCATCCTAAAGGCAAGGAATTTACCAATGCATTCCGTTCACCAACCAAACCGAGCCGTTGCAATAATTCATCGGACTTTTTCGTAATTTTTTGTTCGGGCAAGCCATAAACTCCGGCATAAAGTCTGATATTTTCGGCAACGGTAAGATCATCGTAAAGAGCAAATTTCTGACTCATGTATCCGATATTTCGTTTTACAAATTCAGACTGCGATTTAACATCAAATCCGGCTACATAACCCTTCCCTGAAGTAGGAATACTTAGTCCGCACAACATGCGCATGGCTGTGGTTTTCCCCGCGCCATTTGCGCCCAGAAAACCAAATATTTCTCCCTTTTCAACTTCGAAAGAAATATGATCCACAGCTGTAAAATATCCGAATTTCTTTGTCAGATTTTCAGCAACTATTACTTTATCCGATTTGGATTTTACAATTTCACTCATGATGTTTTTTTCTGTTCCCTACTCAATTTCATTTTTCAAACTTTCAAACCTTTCAAACTCTTGTACTCAATTCCATAAAACAATCCTCCACACCTGGCTTAATTTCATCAATTTCGATATTTGTATGATGCAATTCTGAAAGATTGGCACGTATTGAACTAACATCGAAAGAAGCATCTTTTAAAGTAATATGATGGCTGTCGCCAAATGCGTAACAGCTATCAATTGCTTCAATATTTCGTAAATCAATAAGCAATTTCGACATGTTTTCTCCCCGAATTGCCCAAATTGGTTTGCGAAAGCTTTTTACAATATTTTCAGGCGTATCAGTTTTCAGAAACCTGCCATTTTGTATCAGCGCAATACGGTCGCAACGACTTGCCTCGTCCATATAAGGTGTGGAAACTACAATTGTTATTCCTTCATTTTTCAGCCGGTGCAGCATTTCCCAGAATTCGGTTCGCGAAACAGCATCGACACCCGTGGTGGGTTCGTCAAGAAAAAGCACCGAAGGTTTATGAATCAAAGCGCAACTCAGTGCAAGTTTTTGCTTCATTCCGCCTGAAAGTTTTCCGGCACGGCGATTTTTAAACGGCTCAATTTGCTGATAAATATCTTTAACAAGATGATAATTTTCCTGAATGGTGGTATTGAAAACTCTGGCAAAAAAATTCATATTTTCTTCAACAGTCAAATCCTGATACAGCGAAAACCGACCAGGCATATATCCAACTCTTTGCCTTATTTTTTTGTAATCTTTCATCACATCAAATCCATCAACAAGTGCATAACCATCATTGGGCAAAATAAGCGTGGTAAGAATCCTGAAAAGAGTAGTTTTGCCGGCGCCATCCGGACCTATCAACCCGAATAATTCTCCTTTATCAACTTCAAAAGTTATATCATCAAGCGCTTTAAGAGTTTTATAACTTTTGCTGATATGATAACAACCAACAACTACATTTGAATTTGCCACACTTTGAATCATTGTTTACCTGTTGTTCAAAATTTTACATGGCCATACATGCCATTTTTCAAAAATCCATCGTTCGCAACCTTTATTTTTACCGCATAAACCTGATTTGCACGTTCGTTGCGTGTAAGAATGGTTTTCGGAGTAAATTCTGCCCGGTCCGAGATATAAGCAAGTTCGCCTTCATATTCTTTATATTCCTTATCGCCAAAATCAGAAAATAATTTTAGCTTTTGTCCGATTTTTAATTTCGTGAGCTGGTCGGCAGTTATGTAGGCACGCAAAAACATGTTTTGCATATCAGCAACTTTAAAAAGCGGTTTTCCGGCAACTGCAAGTTCGCCCGCTTCAGCATATTTTCCAAGAATTATTCCGATTATCGGACTTGTAATATTACATTTTTTCAACTGATCGTCAAGTTGCTTTAATTGTGCCAAAAGCGCATCGGTTTCAGCCGAAATACTTTCTGTGGTTGTGCTGATACTCGATTTCGAAGCAACAAGTTGTTTTTCGAGCACAGCAATTTGCGCATTAATATCATCGAGTTGCTTAGTGTTTGCCACGTTTGCTTTCACTAAATTTTCAACTCTTTTCATTTCCGTACGCGCCGTTGTAATCTGCTGTTCTAATGCTGCTATTTGCTTGTTCATGTCGGGTTTACGGCTTTGCACCGCTTTTATCGATGCTTCAAGTTGTTGCTTGCGAAGATATAGTTGCGTACTGTCAATTAACCCGAGTAATTGCATCGCGTAAACCTGCTGACCTTCTTCAATATCGAATTGCAGAATTCTTCCTGAAACCTCGGACGAAATCATCACTTCGGTAGCTTCAAACGTCCCCGAAGCATCGAAATTGTTTTCGGATTTTCCACATGAATGTAACAGGAAAGCTATGCTAAAAACCAAAAAAAATAAGTTCGAGGATTTTGCAAAAGCAAAAATCCGTTTTTGTAGCTGTTTCATAAATATCTTATTATTAAATATTTAATTGTTTATGTTGTTTTTATACTGATAAATTGCCGAAAGCAGTTGAATTTCGTGTAATACTTTAGCCTGTAGCGAAAAATTTTCTGCATTCACTTCCCTTAGCAAGTCGGTAACAGTAGCAGTCCCGTTTTGGAGTTTAATTTCAGTTGCTTTTTTAATATTGGTTCGCAGACTGATAATTTTGTCATCGTTTTGTAAATTCAGGTTGAGTTTTTCAATTTCGTTTTTTTGCTGTTTATTCAGCAAATCGATATTGAAATTAAAAGTTTCTTTTTGTACTTCGAGCGCATTTTTAGCTGTTTCAATGGTTTGCAGGCTGTTTTTTCGCGTATAAAGATTGCTCAAATTCCATGTTAGGCGCAAACCAGCAAGATAAAAAGCAGAAAAATCATTTGTGAGCATATTCAATCCGGGTTTTCCGTAACCACCCTGTACAAAAGCGCCCATTTTCGGCATATTTCCGGCATCAATCATTTGACGTTTACTTTCAAGCGCCTCTTTTTGAGCATCGAAAAATAGCAATTCCGGACGTTTATTTTCCTGCTCAAATGTAATTTCAGGTCGAAGAGGTTTTTCGGGTTTGGAGTTTTCATTCAAAGATAATACGGTAAATGCCCTGAGAATTTCGATAAATGATTTTCGCTTACTCAGCAAATCTGCTTCACGCTGTCGGGCATTTAATATTTCAACCATAATCATATCTTCATCGGTTTGGTTTGCCATGCCATTTGTGCGCAAAGCCTTTATTTTATCGAAGTTAAGTTGTAATTCATCCTGCAAAATACGGTTTGTTACCAATTGTTCGTCGAGCAACAGAATTCCGAAGAAAAGTTGATGAACCCTATCATTGAGAGCGTAAAGATCTGCTTCTAATTTTCTTTTGTCAGCTTCGGCATTTGCTTTGATTTCGTTTTTATGAGCTTTAACTGCGCCACCATCCCAAATTACCTGACTTACATCTATCACAGCCTGATACTGATCTTTTGTCAGGGTTGGAAAGCTAAACGGTTTTCCGGTAAACTGCGAAATTGCCTGTCCGAGTTCAGGAGGCAGTTGTGTTATGTCTGATTGATAAGTTGCACGCGCCGAAATGTTAACCTGCGGTAAGTACGCTTTTTCTACTAATGAGATATTAAAGGCAGCCGTTTTCTCAATTAATCCAAATTGTTTTACCAACGGATAATTTTTTCGTGCATTTTCAAGGCATTCCCCAAGCGTGAAATTTTGCGCACTTAATCCATCAAAGATCAAAAATAATAGCGTCAGCAATAAAATATTTTTTTTCATATTTCTAAATTTCATTGAAAGTTATGATAATTCAAAAAACATATTTCAGATTTAAAATAAGATTCCTAAATTCGATTTCAGATTCTAGTTTATTAGTTTATACTCGGATATAATTCAAAATAATAGTAATGTTCTCGTCTTTACGGTGCATCAGCATTTTCTCTTTTTCTGTTTCAGACAGTTGCAATATCTGAGTTGCTATTGGGAATACAGTAAATAATGCTACATTGAGTGTAACGATGGTTGCCAGAATATCAAAAAGATTTACATTTCGCACTTTTCCGGCTGCTATTTCAATTTGAAGTTCAGCGTTAAGCATTTGAAAAAGTTTTTCAGGCAGCTCATGCAATTTACTTCTCAACATGTTGATGTGTTCCGGTTGTCTCGAAAGCTCATTCATAATCAACATTGGCAATTTGGGATTTTCGGCTAATAAATCGAAATGTGAAATGCTGATGTGTTTCATTTTTTCGATAAAACTTTTTTGTTGAACTTCTGAAGTGTCAAATATCTTAGTGAAAAAATTGCGGAATTTGGTTTCGAAAACTGTATTAAATAAATTGTCTTTTGTCCGAAAGTAATAGTGAACCAATGCCTGATTGCAACCTACAGCACGCGCTATCATTGTAGTAGAAGTTGCAGCAAAACCTTTTTCAAGAAAAAGCATTTCTGCCTTCTCCAAAATAAGATGTTCCATCGATTTATCTTCGTTAATACTCATATTTAATTGACATATTTAATAGACCTATTAATTAAATACAAAGAAATAGTATATTTTTTTGATTTCCAAAATAAAATCGAAAATATTTATGTGATTTTTTTACTGCAGAGTGAACAGAGTTACTTACACAGAGTAAACAGAGATTTTTTTAGTTTGAGTTTGGTTTTTTATAATTCATGCAGTTTGATTGGCGGGGATTTTTTAAAGATATTTCTTACCTTTGCAGCCATTTGAAAATACTGAATTTTGAATAATGAATCCTCTCGAAATAATCAAGAAATACTACACAGAAGGCAGCGAACTTTATAAAATTCTGGTTTCGCACAGCCGGCACGTAACCGAGAAAGCTTTGAGTATTGCATATAAACACCCTGAACTCGGACTCGACGAAACGTTTATAGCCGAAGCTTGTATGCTGCACGATATTGGCATATTTTTATGTAATGCGCCTTCAATTCATTGTTACGGCACACATCAGTATGTTGAACATGGATATCTTGGCGCTGAAATATTAATGCGGGAGGGTTTATTGCGTCATGCTTTGGTTTGCGAAAGACATACAGGCGCAGGCATTTCACTCGATAAAATAATTAGTAGAAATCTACCGTTACCACTTCGGGATATGTGTCCGGTAAATATCGAAGAGCAGGTTATTTGCTATGCTGATAAATTTTTCTCTAAATCGAAGTTTGGCAAACCACACTCGCTCGAATACATAACTACGCATCTTGCAAAATACAACGAGTCAGATGTAAGTACGTTTTTAGAATGGCATCGAAGATTCAGGTAAACCCGTTTTTTAAGTTTATCTCAGTAATTTATAAGAAAATCCAAAACTCAGGAATTCCTTAAACTGCAATCGGGCTTTTTCTCCTTTTGTAAGTAAAATGGTGTTATCGTAACGCGGATTTAATGACAACCGGGTAGAAAGGAATCGGTTTATGGTAAAATTTCCGATTATTTCCCAGTCAATTTCTACTTTTTCATAATTTGTAAAGAAATAAAGTTTTGAATCAAGCTGAATTTCTTTCGATGGAGCATAAGAAACCTGTGCCCGCAGCGAACTACCAATTTCGCTCAGCTTATATTCACCTTTTTTTATTCCGAAAAGATTCGGATTAAGCACTTTCGGATCCTTTTCGTGCAGATAAATATACTTATAAGCTACCGGCGATAGCGCCAGGGAAAATATTTTTTGATATTTGTAATCCAACCCAATTCCTGCATTAAGCCTGATAGGGCTAAGAAAAGTCGATTTTAATGTATTTGAGTTTACTGCGCGATAGTTTTTAAGTAATTGAGTTGAAAATTCAATATTGCCACTGTAAAACCAGTTTCCGTTAATCTTATAACCTAATTTACTGTTAAGCCTTATCAGGTCATTGTTGGTGTTTATGGCTCTAAGAGCTGTGGAATCGTCTACAAAATAAAAACCCATACGCCACTCGGCATTGTTTTCAAACTGAACATTTTTTTTGTTATCGTAGTTGAATTGTGCATTAAGCACTCCCAACACCGACATGTTGCTGTTACCACCTTGATACCAGTTGTTGCTTACCAAATTTTGCGAAAATTGCGCCAATACATTTGCCCGCTTTGTCCACGGACTTGCCACTATTTTTTCCACTAATATTTTCCGGTTTCCATTCCCTATAGTTTTGCTTTCTATTAAACCAATTTCGGCAAGTGGGCGTGAACTTATCTGGTTGTTTAGTAAATCGGCAGTGTTTGGCAATTTATCTATATCATAAATAAAAAGTTCAGGATTAGTACGTCTGATCCGACGTTCCATTTCGGCTCTTGTATCATTAATTACCGATAAAGGATTTAAAGCAACGAAAGGTGTTAAATATTTATCGAGCAGCAATTTTCTGTGTTTACCATAAATAAAATTCTGTAATTCTTCAGCGAAATTCCAGTTGATTTTTACTTCGTTTCTTTTCAGCACAAGCGGTTTGAACAATGGGTTACTTTCGAGTGTAAGATTGTCGGGAAATTCCACTGTGAAATTATTTGCTTTTTGCCAAAAAAAAGGATTTACGCTCTTAAAATCAAAAACTGTTACCGAATCAACAGAAATTATAGAGTTTTGGTGTGATGAATCTTGAATTTTTCCACCGGTGAAGTTTGATATTTTAACTTCGTAAACGGTATCGTTTAACTGCAAAGAAGAAAAAATTTTCGATGCAGAAGAAAATTGTATTGAAAAAAACAGTAAAGTAAAAAAAATAATATTATTTCTAACTTGTAATTTCATTTTTTGTAACTACTTAAAACATGTACAACTCAAACTAAGCAAATGTATTGATTCATCAATAAGTTTGAAATAAAAGTTTTAAAACTTATTCTTCAAATGCCGAGGGTAAGGATTTGTTACTTGTTTTTGCGCCAAGTTCCTTAATTTTTTCAGCAGTGCGTATTATATTTCCCGATCCTTCTTTCATTTTCTTCAATGCATCGTCATAAGCCGAAGCCGTGCGGTCAATATTCGATTTTATTTTAACCATATCCTCCGTAAATCCAATAAATTTATCGTAAAGTGCCCCACTGAGTCGGGCAATTTCCTGCGCATTCTTTGTCTGATTTTCTTGCTTCCAGATTGATGAAATAGTGCGCAGTGTAGCCAGCAAAGTTGTAGGACTCACAATTACAATTTTCCGTTCCCAAGCGTACGAAAACAAATCGGTATCAGCCTGCACAGCAACCGAAAATGACGCTTCAATCGGCACAAACATCAGCACAAAATCGGGCGCATTGATGTTAAATGCATTTTGATAGTTTTTATCGCTTAACAGTTTTACGTGGTTTCGCAGCGAGTTGATATGTTCCTTCAAACTGCGAAACTGAATTTCATCGCTTTCCGCCGATATATAACGTTCGTAAGCAACTAACGAAACTTTCGAATCAATTATTATGTGTTTATTATCGGGTAAATGTACAATTACATCCGGTCGTTGCAAACTTGATTCTCCGCCTCCAACCACTTCTTCGCGTTCGTATTCCTGACCTTTTGTCAATCCTGAACGTTCGAGAACTCTTTCGAGGATTATTTCTCCCCAGTTTCCCTGTTTTTTTACATCACCTTTCAGCGCTTTAGTCAGATTTTCGGCTTCTTCGCTGATTTTTGCATTCAGTTTTGTGAGGTTTTTTAATTCTTCGCGTAAACTAATTTTATCACGCATTTCAGCATCGTACGCCTTCTCAACCTTACTTTCAAATTCCTGAATTTTCTGTTTCAGTGGATTTAATATTTCACTGATGTTTTTATGATTTGATTCCGAAAATTCATCCGACCGTTCCTTCATTATTTTATTTGCGATGTTCTCGAACTCAACTGTCAGACGCTTCTGAATTTGTTCAAGTTCGGTTTTTTGCGACTCAAGCCTTTCCTTTAACCCTTCATTCAAAGCTTTCAGTGCTGAAATTTCTCCGGTCTGCTCGTTCAGTTTTATCAAATTTTGTGCCACCAGATTTTCCGATTTCAACAAACTTTCACTCTCAGAACGCAACCTTTCGTTCAATATTGCGATGGCTTTTTCGCTTTCTGATAAAACTGTTTTCAGATTTTCAACTTCTTTAGCCTGATTTTCAGCTTTTTTAGCATATTTTTGTATTGTTAGTAACCAACCGGCTAACATACCGATTAAGGCTGCTGCGACAATTAAAATGTATTCCATAATTTTTAGTTTTTTTAGAAGACTGAAATTAGTGCAATGGGTAAATTATAACGCTTAATCGAATAAAGTGGGGTGATCCTCGTCAAATTTTTTCAGAATTGCAAACATCAATGTTTCGCGGATAAAACGGGATTTATTTCTTACCTTATATCTGCTCACATAGCGTTCAAGCGCTTTGTTTTCCTTGTCATTTAAACTGAAAAAATGTTTGTGCGTCCGCAACATCTTCTTAATTTCGGCAGGTTTATTCTTGATTTTTTTTGGCATAAATAAGTTTTGTTGCAAAATTAATATAATCATTTTGTATTTAACAGTTTCAACAGAAAAATATGTATATTTACCGAGTAAAAAGAGGTTTACAGAGTATCATTGTTTGAATAGTTTGAATGTATGAAAGATTGAAAAGTTTGAAAGATTTTTACTTCTCAGCATCTTTAAAATCAACTAACATCATTTTTTAAAAAAAATACATTATAGTTTAAATAAGTTAGACACTAAAGAATAATATTTTTATTGAACTTGCCTTTCAGCAAACAGGCGTAAAGAACATAAAGTAGCTAAGCCGCAAAGAAAAACTTGTAAGTTTTTTTCTTAGCGTACTTTGCAGATATTTGAACACACAATAATTGGTATTTATATTCTTTGCAATGGGTCGTTATAAAATAACACAATGTGAATTAAATCAAGCTGTTAAGCAT
>CAYQWD010000059.1:0-5831 GCA_964420955.1 uncultured Paludibacter sp.
GAGCATTAGCCTTCCAAGCTGAGGGTCGCGGGTTTGAGTCCCGTCTTCCGCTCTACATTGATAACAAAATTGTAGACGGCAAATAAAAGAAAAAAGATCAAAGGAAATTCCGTCTGCAATATACAAATTTAGCCATAATGATTTCGGGAAGTAAAAATATTTTACTTATCTGATGGAATAATGATGGTAAAATTGCTGTTGTAGCTCAGGGGTAGAGCACTTCCTTGGTAAGGAAGAGGTCGCGGGTTCAAGTCCCATCAACAGCTCAGTTTAAAAAGCTTTTATAATACATAAATTAATTACTAAAAATACTCATTGAATTATGGCAAAAGAAAAATTTGACAGGTCGAAACCTCACGTAAACGTAGGAACCATCGGTCACGTTGACCACGGTAAAACTACTTTGACCGCTGCAATTACTACTGTACTTGCAAAAAGAGGACTCTCTGAAGTTCGTTCGTTCGATTCAATCGACAACGCACCTGAAGAAAAAGAACGTGGTATCACTATTAATACTGCCCACGTTGAATATCAGACTGCCTCACGTCACTATGCACACGTTGACTGTCCGGGACACGCTGACTACGTTAAGAACATGGTTACAGGTGCTGCTCAAATGGATGGCGCTATCATTGTGGTTGCTGCTACTGACGGTCCAATGCCTCAGACTCGTGAACACATTCTGTTAGCCCGTCAGGTAAACGTACCTCGTATCGTTGTTTTTATGAATAAATGCGATATGGTTGACGATGAAGAAATGCTTGAGCTGGTAGAAATGGAAATGCGCGAATTGCTTTCATTCTATGAATTCGATGGCGACAATACTCCTGTAATCCGTGGTTCAGCACTTGGTGCATTGAATGGAGAAAAAGAATGGGAAGATAAAGTTATGGAATTGATGGATGCAGTTGATTCATGGATTGAATTGCCTCCACGTGCAGTTGACAAACCATTCCTTATGCCTGTTGAAGATGTATTCTCAATTACAGGTCGTGGTACTGTAGCAACAGGTCGTATCGAAACAGGTATAATCAGAACTGGTGAAGAAGTTCAGTTGATCGGACTTGGTCTCGAAGCTAAAAAATCGGTTGTTACGGGTGTTGAAATGTTCCGTAAGATTTTGGATCAGGGAGAAGCAGGTGACAACGTAGGACTACTCCTTCGCGGTATCGATAAAGACGAAATCAAACGTGGTATGGTTGTAACTCACCCGGGTAAAATTACTCCACATACTACTATTAAAGCTTCAGTTTATATCCTGAAAAAAGAAGAAGGTGGTCGTCACACTCCGTTCCACAATCGCTATCGTCCACAGTTCTACATTCGTACACTCGACGTAACCGGTGAAATTACACTGCCAGAAGGAACTGAAATGGTAATGCCCGGCGATAACCTGGAAATTACAGTTACATTGATTTATCCTGTAGCTTGTAATGTGGGACTTCGTTTCGCTATCCGCGAAGGTGGTCGTACTGTAGGTTCAGGTCAGATTACTGAAATTATAGATTAATATAAGTTAACAAGTAAACAGGTAAACGAGGTTATTAAAACCTTGTTTACCTGTAAACTTAAAACTTGTTTAATATTATACGGGCGTAGCTCAGTTGGTAGAGCACTGGTCTCCAAAACCAGGTGTCGGGAGTTCGAGTCTCTCTGCCCGTGCAAATATTTTTAAAAAAATGAAGATAATTAACTATATCAAAGAGGCTTATTCGGAATTGGCTCATAAAGTTTCTTGGCCTACGTGGTCGGAACTTACAAACAGTTCAGTTGTAGTATTGATAGCTTCCATCATTATTGCACTTATTGTTGGGCTTATGGATCTTGGTTTCGAAAAAATCATGATTTCCGTTTATAATGTTTTAAAGTAATTTATCAGGAGGAACAACAGTGTCTGAGTCATCAAATTTTAAATGGTACGTGTTACGTGCCATAGCAGGAAAAGAAATCAAGGTTAAAGAATATATCGAAGCAGAAATGAAAAATTCTGACCTTGGGCAGTTTGTTTCTCAGGTATTAATTCCAACTGAAAAAGTTTATCAGATTAGAAACGGGAAAAAAATAACCAAGGAGCGCAACTGCATGCCCGGTTATATTCTTATCGAAGCTAAGCTAACCGGTGAAATAATTCATCATCTTCGGAATACTCCTAATGTAATGGGTTTTTTGGGAGAGAAGAACAACGAACCAACGCCTGTAAGGCTTGCGGAAGTGAACAGGATTCTCGGAACAATGGATCAACTCATTGAGAGTGGCGAAGAATTGCTAACACCTTTCCTCAAAAACGAAAACGTTAAAGTAATTATTGGTCCTTTCAGTGGTTTTACAGGAGTTATCGAAGAAGTAAACACCGAGAAGAAGAAACTCAAAGTTATGGTTATGATTTTCGGGCGGAAAACCTCGCTCGAGTTATCCTTTACACAGGTAGAAAAGGAATAATCAGTTCTGTTACAAACTGCATTATTTCATTTAACTAATCACTAATAAAATTCATTTATGGCAAAAGAAATTGCTGGACTTATCAAATTGCAAATAAAAGGAGGTGCGGCAAACCCATCTCCCCCTGTAGGACCTGCATTGGGTTCGAAAGGTATTAATATTATGGAGTTTTGCAAACAATTCAATGCCAGAACCCAGGAAAAGGCAGGTAAAGTATTACCAGTCGTTATCACCTATTATACCGACAAATCATTCGACTTCGTTGTTAAAACTCCGCCGGTTGCTATCCAGCTAATGGAAGTATCAAAATTAAAAAGCGGATCGGCAGAGCCCAACCGTAAAAAAGTTGCTGAAATTACCTGGGATCAGGTGAAAGCAATTGCCGAAGATAAAATGGTTGATTTGAATTGTTTTGAACTTGACGCAGCAATGAAAATGGTTGCAGGTACAGCTCGAAGCATGGGTATAACCGTAAAAGGAGTATTTCCGGTTAATAACAATTAAACTTCAATTAAAAAATGAGTAAACTGACAAAAAATCAAAAGTTGGCTTTAGAAAAAATTGAAGCTGGAAAAACCTATACATTAAGAGAAGCTGCCGATTTGGTAAAAGAAATTTCTACTACAAAATTCGATGCTTCTGTTGATATTGATGTACGGTTAGGTGTTGACCCACGTAAAGCCAACCAAATGGTACGCGGTGTTGTATCGCTGCCCAACGGAACAGGAAAGCAAGTAAGGGTTCTTGCATTATGTACTCCCGACCAGGAAGCATCGGCAAAAGAAGCCGGAGCTGACTATGTCGGTCTCGACGAATATATCGATAAAATTAAAGGCGGTTGGACTGATGTTGACGTGATAATCACACAACCCGCGATCATGGGAAAATTAGGCGCACTCGGACGTATTCTTGGTCCGCGTGGTTTAATGCCAAACCCAAAAAGTGGTACAGTGACCAACGAAATAGGTAAAGCAGTAAAAGAAGTGAAACAAGGTAAAATCGACTTTAAGGTTGATAAATATGGTATTGTACATACTTCAATCGGCAAAGTTTCTTTTACGACCGATCAAATCATTGGCAACGCCCGCGAATTTGTATCGACACTGATTAAACTGAAGCCAACTTCCGCTAAAGGTACTTATGTTAAGAGCATTTATCTTTCAAGCACAATGAGTAAGGGTATTAAAGTAGACCCAAAATCAATTGAAGAATAAAAATTAAAGTTTATGAAAAAGGAAGATAAAAGCGCAATAATCAAACAACTTGAAGCTACATTGAGCGAATATACTCATTTTTATTTAACTGATATTGGCGGTTTGAATGCTGCTCAAACCAGTGAATTGAGAAAAGTATGTTACAAAGAAAATGTAAAACTTGTTGTAGTTAAAAATTCACTGATCAGAAAAGCCCTGGAAAATTCTCCGGTTGATTTCAGTGAAATTTTTGGATCTTTGAAAGGGGAAACTTCGTTGATGCTTACAAACAACGCAAATGTACCTGCGAAATTAATTTCAGATTTTAGCAAGCAAAAAACAAACAAACTCAAAAAGCCGGTACTTAAAGCTGCTTATGTTCAGGAAAGTTTTTATATTGGCGAAAGTCATCTGGAAACACTTATCCATGTTAAAAGCAAATTCGAACTTATTGCAGATGTTATTTCACTGCTACAGTCGCCAGCTAAAAATGTGGTTTCAGCTCTCCAGTCAGGAGGAAATACAATACATGGCGTGTTAAAAACACTTGCCGAAAGATAATTATAACAGTTAAATTAAAATTCAAAAAAAATAAAAATAAAATGGCAGATTTAAAAGCTTTTGCAGAACAATTGGTTAACCTTACAGTAAAAGAAGTAAACGAGTTAGCCCAGATTTTGAAAGAAGAATATGGTATCGAACCCGCAGCTGCAGCAGTTGCAATTGCAGCAGGTCCTGCTGCATCTGATGCTGAAGTAGTAGAAGAAAAAACTTCTTTCGATGTAATTTTGAAAAGCCCCGGTGCCAACAAACTGGCCATCGTGAAATTAGTAAAAGAACTTACCGGTCTCGGTCTGAAAGAAGCAAAAGATCTCGTTGATGCTGCTCCTTCGAAAATTAAAGAAGGCGTTACAAAAGACGAAGCTGATGCGCTGAATAAAGCACTCACTGAAGGCGGAGCCGAAGTAGAACTTAAATAAAAATATCTGATTATCAGGTTTTTGGTTTAGATTCCTTCATTAAGGAGGATTCTAAACCTTTTCTTGTCTGTAAATATAACTAAGTTCACCGCACCCAAAAAACTCTTTGAAAATGTCTTCGAATAATAATGTGCAAAGAATAAATTTCGCTTCAATAAAAAATCAATTCGACTATCCCGATTTTTTGGATGTTCAAATCAAATCTTTTCAGGATTTTTTTCAGATGGATACATCTCCTGAAAAAAGAAAAACCGAAGGATTGTATCAAGTTTTTAACGAAAATTTCCCGATAGCCGATACAAGAAATAACTTTATCCTCGAATTTCTCGATTACTATATCGACCCTCCCCGTTACTCCATAGAAGAATGCATAGAAAGAGGACTTACTTACAGTGTACCCCTGAAGGCTAAACTCAAACTTTACTGTACCGATCCCGATCACGAAGATTTTGATACGGTGATACAAGATGTTTATCTTGGTCCTATCCCTTACATGACTGCCAGAGGTACTTTTGTTATTAATGGAGCCGAACGTGTCGTGGTATCGCAGTTGCACCGTTCGCCCGGAGTATTTTTCGGTCAAAGTATTCATGCCAATCAGCCCGCATCATTCCTTTCAGAGGTTCCTGGATTGAGTTTGCTACCGATATTAATAACGTGATGTATGCTTACATCGACCGTAAAAAGAAATTACCTGTTACAACTTTATTGCGTGCCATTGGGTATGAAAGCGATAAAGATATTCTTGAAATATTTAACCTTGCTGAAGAGGTTAAAGTAACTAAGGCAAATCTGAAAAAAGCAATTGGTCAACGCCTTGCTGCACGTGTTTTGAAAACATGGACTGAAGATTTTGCAGATGAAGATACAGGTGAAGTTTCTACTATTGAAAGGAATGAGATAATTATCGACCGTGAAACAGTTCTAGAAAATAAACATATTGATGATATTGTTGATTCGGGAACTCAAACCATATTATTACATAATCCGGATGTTAATCAGAACGATTATGCCATTATTTACAATACACTTCAGAAAGACCCGAGTAATTCAGAGAAGGAAGCTGTGTTGTATATTTACCGACAATTACGCAATGCAATACCTGCTGATGATTCTTCTGCCCGAGAAGTTATCAATAACCTTTTCTTCTCTGAAAAACGTTATGATTTAGGAGATGTTGGCCGATTCAGAATAAACAGAAAACTTAATCTCGACATTA
>CAYQWD010000059.1:5841-10440 GCA_964420955.1 uncultured Paludibacter sp.
TCCTGAAGTAAAAATTCTAACAAAAGAGGATATCATTGAAATTATTAAGTACCTCATTCAGTTAATTAACTCAAAGGCAGAAGTAGATGATATTGACCACTTGAGCAACAGACGTGTTCGTACTGTTGGCGAGCAATTATTTAACCAGTTTGGCGTAGGGCTTTCGCGAATGGCGCGAACGATTCGAGAAAGAATGAATGTGCGCGACAATGAAGTGTTTACTCCTACCGATTTGATAAACGCAAAAAGTATATCTTCAGTTATAAACTCGTTTTTCGGAACGAACGCCCTCTCGCAGTTTATGGATCAGCAAAATCCGCTTGCTGAAATTACACACAAACGTCGTATGTCAGCTTTAGGTCCCGGTGGTTTATCGCGCGATCGTGCCGGTTTCGAAGTTCGCGACGTTCATTATACACATTATGGGCGTCTGTGTCCTATTGAAACACCGGAAGGTCCGAACATTGGTCTTATTTCATCTCTTTGTATTTATGCAAAAATTAACGAACTCGGTTTTATCGAAACTCCGTATCGGAAAGTAGAAAACGCAAAGGTTGATTTGTCGGCTGATGGTATAAGCTATTTTACTGCCGAAGAAGAAGAAAATCTGGTAGTTGCACAAGGAAATGCACCTTTGAACGATGATGGTACTTTTATCAGGAGCAAAGTTAAATCGCGCCTCCAAGCTGATTTTCCGGTGGTTGCTCCCAATGAGGTAAACTTAATGGACGTATCACCTTCTCAGATTGCTTCTATAGCAGCCGCACTTATTCCTTTTCTCGAACATGATGACGCTAACCGTGCGCTTATGGGTTCAAACATGATGCGACAGGCAGTACCTTTGCTACGTTCTGAAGCTCCAATTGTAGGAACCGGAATCGAAGAACAACTTATTACCGATTCACGCACACAACTTATTGCCGAAGGTTCAGGAGTAGTTGAATATGTTGATGCGGAATGTATTAAAATCAGATATGATCGTTCAGAAGAAGATGAATTTGTAAGTTTCGAATCGGCAGTAAAGGAATATAGAATTCCAAAATTTCAGAAAACGAATCAGAATACAACAATTGACCTTCGCCCGCTTGTAAGAAAAGGCGACAGAGTTCATAGCGGAATGATACTGTCTGAAGGATATGCAACTCAGAAAGGAGAACTTGCTCTGGGTAAAAATCTTAAAGTAGCATTCATGCCATGGAAAGGTTATAATTTTGAGGATGCAATTGTTATCAGCGAAAGAGTTGTACGTGATGATATTTTCACTTCTGTTCATGTAGTTGAGCAATTGCTTGAAGTGCGCGAAACTAAACGTGGTAACGAAGAATTTACTTCGGATATTCCTAATGTGAGTGAAGATGCTACAAGAGATTTGGACGAAAATGGGATTATTCGTATTGGAGCACGTATCGAACCCGGCGATATCATTATTGGTAAAATTACTCCCAAAGGAGAGTCAGATCCATCGCCCGAAGAAAAATTGCTTCGTGCTATTTTTGGCGATAAAGCCGGTGATGTGAAAGATGCCTCTCTCAAAGCAACTCCATCATTATCAGGAGTAGTAATCGGGAAACGATTATTCTCTAAAACACAGAAAAATCGCAAGTCGAAACTTGCCGATAAAGCTGCCTTGCCACGTTTGGATGAAGAATTTGAATTGCAGTCATCTATATTGCGCGATACGCTGATTGAAAAACTTGCAGTTCTTACAGCCGATAAAACTTCGGCAGGCGTTAAAGATTTTCTCGGTACAGATATAATTCCAAAAAACAGCAAGTTTACTCCTGACAGATTACGCGACATCGATTATTCAATTATTCAATTGGGTAAATGGACAACCGATAATCAGCGGAATGAGCAAATTAAAGATCTTATTTTGAATTATCTGAAAAAATATAAAGAACTTGACGCAAAAATAAAACGTCAGAAGTTCAATATAACTATTGGCGATGAATTGCCAAACGGAATTGTTCAGATTGCAAAAGTATATATTGCCAAGAAACGAAAAATTCGTGTTGGAGATAAAATGGCCGGACGTCATGGAAACAAAGGTATTGTTTCTCGTATTGTTCGGCAGGAAGATATGCCTTTCCTTGAAGACGGAACACCAGTTGATATCGTTTTGAATCCTCTTGGTGTACCCTCCCGTATGAACCTTGGACAGATTTTCGAAACTGTATTGGGTTGGGCAGGCAAGGAATTGGGCGTTCAGTTTGCTACACCAATTTTCGATGGAGCTTCCTTAGATGATTTGAATGAATGGACTGACAAAGCAGGTTTACCCCGTTATGGAAAAACATACCTCACAGATGGTGGAACTGGAGAAAAATTTGATCAGCCTGCAACCGTTGGCGTTATTTACATGCTCAAATTAGGACACATGGTTGAAGATAAGATGCATGCACGTTCTATAGGTCCTTATTCGCTGATTACGCAACAGCCGCTTGGAGGTAAAGCCCAGTTCGGAGGACAGCGTTTCGGCGAAATGGAAGTTTGGGCGCTCGAAGCATTTGGAGCAGCACATATATTGCAAGAAATTCTTACAGTTAAATCCGATGATGTTATTGGTCGTGCACGTACTTACGAAGCCATTGTAAAAGGCGATCCTATGCCCGTTGCCGGTATACCCGAATCATTGAATGTTTTGTTGCACGAATTGCGTGGTTTAGGTTTGAGTATCAATTTGGAATAACGTACAAAAATCTCCTTAATGGGGCTAATGAAAAATACTCCAAATTGTAAATTGTCAATTTATTAAATTGTAAATAAAAAAAATATGGCTTTTAAAACAGATAATAAGCTAAAAACTAATTTTAATAAAATTTCTATCGGGCTTGCTTCGCCCGAGGAAATTCTGAAATTATCGAGCGGTGAAGTACTCAAACCCGAAACGATAAATTATCGCACATATAAACCTGAGCGTGATGGATTGTTTTGTGAAAGAATTTTTGGTCCTACAAAAGATTTTGAATGTCATTGCGGAAAATACAAACGCATTCGTTATAAAGGCATTGTTTGCGACCGATGTGGTGTGGAGGTAACCGAGAAAAAAGTTCGTCGCGAACGAATGGGTCATATTCAACTCGTTGTACCTGTAGCTCATATCTGGTATTTCAGATCGCTGCCAAATAAAATTGGATATTTGCTGGGAATGCCTACAAAAAAACTTGATGCGATTGTATATTATGAAAAATATGTAATCATTCAGGCCGGAATAGTTCATAATGGCGAAAATCTCGTTGAGGGTGAATTGCTATCCGAAGAAGAATATCTCGATATACTTGATCAGTTACCACGTGAAAATCAAATGCTTGAGGATTCCGATCCAAATAAATTCATTGCAAAAATGGGCGCTGATGCTATTTATGATATTCTTACCCGTTTAAATCTGGATAATTTATCGTACGAATTGCGTGAACGGGCAAATAATGACACTTCACAACAGCGTAAAAACGAGGCACTCAAGCGATTACAGATTGTTGAATCATTCAGGGCTGCTAAACACAGAAACAAACCGGAATGGATGATTATAAAAATTGTTCCTGTCATTCCACCTGAATTAAGACCGCTTGTTCCGCTCGATGGTGGCCGTTTTGCAACTTCTGATTTGAATGATTTATACCGCAGGGTTATTATCCGCAATAACAGGTTGAAAAGACTAATCGAGATTAAAGCTCCTGAAGTAATTTTGCGTAATGAAAAACGTATGCTTCAGGAAGCTGTGGACTCACTTTTCGATAATTCACGCAAATCGAGCGCAGTTAAAACCGAGGCAAATCGTCCATTAAAATCACTTTCTGATTCATTGAAAGGAAAACAGGGACGTTTTCGTCAGAATTTGCTTGGAAAACGTGTAGATTATTCGGCACGCTCTGTAATTGTTGTAGGTCCTGAACTTAAAATGCACGAATGTGGTATTCCCAAGGATATGGCAGCTGAACTTTACAAACCGTTTGTAATCAGAAAACTGATTGAACGTGGGATAGTGAAAACAGTAAAATCAGCCAAAAAAATTATCGATCGAAAAGATCCGGTTATTTGGGATATTCTGGAATATGTGATGAAAGGACATCCAGTTTTGCTGAACCGCGCACCAACTCTTCACAGGCTCGGTATTCAGGCTTTTCAACCAAAAATGATTGAAGGAAAAGCTATTCAGCTACATCCGCTTTCATGTACTGCTTTCAATGCTGACTTTGATGGAGACCAAATGGCAGTTCACTTGCCACTCAGTAACGAAGCTGTGCTCGAAGCACAACTTTTAATGCTTGCTTCACATAATATTTTAAATCCAGCCAACGGAGCTCCAATTACAGTACCTTCGCAGGACATGGTGCTTGGTTTGTATTACATGACCAAAGAACGCACCGGAGCTAAAGGAGAAGGACAAATTTTTTACTCGCCCGAAGAAGTAGAAATTGCTTACAACGAGAAAAAAACTGAACTTCATACCAAAATAAAAGTTCGTATAAGAATTAAGGATGATTCTGGTAACAGCGTTTCTCAAATAATTGATACTACGGTTGGTCGCGTTTTATTTAATAAATGCGTTCCACAAGAAGTGGGTTATATTAACGAGCTACTGTCAAAAAAATCGTTACG
>CAYQWD010000060.1:0-10405 GCA_964420955.1 uncultured Paludibacter sp.
CCAAATTCATAGTTTTACTTTTCATATCAACATAATTAACATTACCGTTGGTGAATAAATTGAGCCATGGTAAACCACGATAACTGCCAAAAAGATTCAATCCAATGCGCTGGTTTTGTCCGATATTGTCATAAGTAATTTCCTGAGTTGTGCTACCTTCACGGATAAAAGAATACTGCTCAATGGCATTATTCACAAAACGGTACGAAAGTTCGGCATTCAGGTTATATTTTGCACTAAAACTGCTGTAGGTTAAAGAGATATTATGATTTTTTTCAGGATCGAGATTTGGATTTCCATAACTTATATAATTGGGGTCGCGACGATCAACATACGGATTGAGAAAACCGATACTTGGACGTTGTATGCGCATATTATAACCCAATTTCAGACTGTTCATATCAGTGAGTCGGTAAGTTACGATTGTTGAAGGCACTAAAGCATCATAATCGGTATTAAAATTCTTATTGTTTTCGTTGAACATTGCTTCAAGCCATGTATATTCGTATCGCACACCACTTTTCATGCTCCATTTGCCAATATTTCCGGTATAGCTCACATATCCTGCAAGTATATCTTGTGTATTGTTGAAATACCATACTGTATCTTTTGAAGGGAATGGATTAAAAGGATAAGATTGTGTAAAATTGAAATACTTATATGTTTCTTCACTTTCACTATCATTGATACGTAAAATGTACTTCACACCTGTTTCAAGCGTATGTCCTTTGGCAATTGGTTTTGTATAGTCTGCCTGAAAAGAGTGTTCGTTGGTTGCTGCTATGTTATCGCTAATAATGCTTTGAGCTAAACCAGGTTGAGGACGACTTATATAAAGTGGATTTAGAACATTGGTTGCAACGTAATTACTGCTGTTTGGCGTGTTGCTCAATTTGTAAGAAATTGTAAACAATTCGCCTTTGGTTTTAAACGATCGCTGATAATCGAGCCCGAAATCAGTTGAACCCCAGCTTTGTTTTTGAGTGCTGGTCTGCGTGTAAGAAAAAATATTGTTGCCGAAGCTGTCAAAATTCTCGGTAATAGCATCGATAGTGCTGTTAGGTCTGCCATATCTGCGGTTATACGATAATGTAAATAGGTTCAATGTGTCAAGTTCGTAACTTAACTGACCGCTGCCGAATTGCATCGGAGTTTTATTAATCATGGTTGCTTCCTGGGTTCCTCTGGGATAAAGTGTGCCGGGAATGTAAGTGTTACGTTCTGTTGAAGTAGTTATCGGAAATTGCTTGTTGAAATTATAGTTGTAATTTCCTGAAAAGCTAAATTTGCCTTTCTGTACCACTAAATTTAGTCCGGCTCCATACGAGCCACGTGTTGAAACCTGGCTGTTGATGGTTGCTGAATAACCTTGCGCTGAAGCACCTGCCTGTTGAACTGTAACAATATTGATAATTCCGCCAATTCCTTCGGCATCGTATTTTGCTCCGGGTTGTGTAATTATTTCAACATTTTTCACCATATTGGCAGGCATACTTTTCAGTATCAAGCCAGGATTGTTGTTAAACATATTGGTGGGTTTGCCATTCAGGAAAAATTTAAAATTCGATGAACCTTGTAGCTGAATATTATCCTGACCATCCACTGTTACCATGGGTACTTTCCGAAGCATGTCAAGCACCGTAGAAGTTTTCGATTCGGGATCTTGCTCGGCATCGTAAGTAATTTTATCGGCTTCGGCTTTTATCAATGGACGGGTTACAACTACATTCACATCTTTTAGCGTTTGCTTTCCGGCCGACATTAAAACTTTACCTAATTTTGCTTGTGGATTGGCTTCGTTTACTGTAAAAGTTTTCGATAATGGGTCTTGTCCAACACATGAAACTATTAAAAGATATTTTCCGGCGGTTTTTAATTCTCCTGTAAACTTACCATCGATATCGCCGGCAAATCTTGTAATTACTTTTTGAGGATTGTTTTCATGAACTACTGTACAGGTTACATAAGGAAGGGTTTCACCGGTCAACGAATCTACAGCCTGCCCGGTTACTGCAAATTTTGCTGTATTTTCTGCATGTGTAATTAACGATAATGTAAAAAATATCGCCATTAAAAATTTTTTCATTTGTGCGATTGTTTATATTTATTTTAAAAATTTTTCAAAATTAGATTTTTGTTGCCAATAGTATACATTCTTTTAAGATAATTTAGTGGAAAAATCGAAATAATGCCTTTTATTATCTGGAGTTTATATTTTTGCGAGATATATTGAAGGAATTATTGTATTTTGATTTCATTGTCAAATTCATTTTTCTTTTGTTCTTAATATGCTTTTTTATATAATAAGTCACTACTAACCGACTAAACATCTGAAATTCTTCGCTACGCTCTGAATGACAATGCTTTGTATTGATAATGGTTGGGAGGAGATAGCTTGGCGGCGAAGCCGCCAACCTACCTCCTCCCAAAACCTAACTTTTTGATTGTATGTCATTCCGAACATAGTGAGGAATCCGACAAGCTAAAAAAATTAATTCAAACTATTTTTTAACGGTCAGTAGTGATAATAAGTATTATTATTCATCTATTTTTAGTTCTTCAAATTTCTTACCAAATAAAATATTCAGGTTAAAACTACTCAAAAAAAACAATCCACACTCAAACCATGTTTTCCACAAATGGAGGAAGTATAATATTTATTTTGAATTAAATTCGTTAGTTCCATATTAAAATATGTACCAAATAGAAGTATTAACGAAAATGTTGACACTGAAAAAATTAAAAAAACTGTACAATTTCATAAAAAAAGCCGCTCTATTACATCAGGCAGCTTTTTTTTATTTTATTTCGGATTTCAACAATGCTTAATCTTCCTTTGTTTGGGGAGTAATAAGTTTGTAACCTTTTCCGTGAATGTTGATAATTGCAACATTAGGATCTTCCTTCAATAATTTACGCAGTTTGGTAATGTAAACATCCATGCTGCGGGCATTGAAGTAATTGTCGTCAACCCAAATAGTTTTCAATGCAAAATTACGTTCCAAAATGCTGTTAGCATTGGCTGCAAGCAATGTGAGCAATTCCGATTCTTTAGTTGTAAGTTTCTTTGAGTCGCGATCGAAGGTGAGTGTCTGTTTTTGTGAGTCGAAAACAAAGCGTCCGATGTTGTAAACTACCACATCTTTTGCTTTTTTACCCTTCACGCGCCGAAGAATAGATTCGATACGATACAGTAGCTCTTCCATACTGAAAGGTTTCGACAAATAATCATCGGCTCCCAGTTTGAAGCCCTGCAGAATGTCTTCCTTCATCGATTTTGCTGTGAGGAATACAATGGGAACTTCAGAATTCAGCGCGCGTATGTCAGCAGCAAGCGCAAATCCATCTTTTTTAGGCATCATAACATCCAATACGCAGAAGTCGTATTTGTTTTTGTTAAATGCTTTTAGTCCGGCTTCGCCATCGGGCTGCAAATCTGCATCGTAACCTTTGGTTTGCAGATATTCACGCAACAACATGCCAAGATTTTCATCATCTTCGCACAATAAAATTTTTACTTTTTCGTCTGTCATAACTTTCAATTTTTAAGTGTTGGTATTGTAATAATAAATTTTGTCCCTATTCCGGGCTCGCTTTCTACTTTTATATTTCCCTTGTGTTCGGCAACTATTTTTTTTACATAAGCCAATCCTAAACCAAATCCTTTCACATTGTGCAAATTTCCGGTATGAACCCTGTAAAATTTTTCAAATATCCTTTTCTGGTCTTCTTTAGCTATTCCAATCCCATTGTCTTCAATGCTGATTATTAAATTATTTTTTTCGTTAAATGTTTCAACTGATAATAACAGTGATTTATCGCAGTATTTGAGCGCATTATCCATCAAGTTGAAAATCACGTTTGTAAAATGAACTTCATCAATATAAACCAAATCGTATCCAGCATCGAGCTTTGTTGTAATTTTTCCGCCCTTGTTTGTTACTTTCAATGAAAAATTGCTTACAATTTCTTTTATAAGCGTATTCATGTAAATTTCGGTCAGTTTCAGAATAGATTTATCGTGTTCAAAAACTGACATTTGCAACACTTTTTCAACCATGAAACTCAGTCTTTTAGTTTCTTCATGAATTACCGATGAGATATGTTTGAGAGTTTGGGGTGTTTTTCCAACCACAGGGTCTTGCAGCATTTGCGAAGCAAGCGATATACTCGAAATGGGTGTTTTAAATTCATGCGTCATATTGTTAACAAAATCGTTTTTTATATTGTTCAGTTGCTTCTGCCTGAAAATAATCATGATTGCAACTACAAATACGCCCAATACAAACAATATAAGCAGTGTTGATGGTATCATAAGGTTTAACGACTGAAGTAGAAAATCGCTTTTGGTTGGGAAACTTACCTGCAAAAAAACCGACTTTGTAGATACTTCAGATGGAAAAAGCCTTTGCGTATAAATATTCTTCTGCCCATGTCTGTTCGTTGTAGCTAAATCTTTATCGTTTTTAAAAATCAACTTTCCTTGTTTGTCCACTATCGAGTAAGCAAACTGATAATCTACTCCGTTGTTAATCAAAAACCTTGAGAGAACAGCATTAATTTCCTCAAAATCTACCCTTTCCGATATTTCACGATTTTCAGATTCTTTCATCCATCTGAAAACAGCCTGGCCAAGAATTGTTTTCGATCGCGAAAAGTTTTGTTTAAATTTTTCCTGTAAAAAACGGGAAGTTTCTTCAATATTTGCTTTACCCTGCCGGTTCGAAAGTCTTAACCCGGGTTTTGTCAACTGATTGGAATTTAGTTTCAGCTTGTCAGTTACACTGTCAATCGAAGTCTGAGCAAGAAAATTATCTATTCCAGGTGTTTGAATTTTGTTTTTAGTTCCCCGATAATCTACTCCCTGAAGCGTTTGCGCCATATACTGCAATGCTTCTTTTTCTTCAAGAAATGTGGCAGTCTGATACAAACTATTTTGAACCTTGTCGTTAAACTGGCTTTCAACCATTGCAGTATTGAGACTTATGTAACGTACCTGTAACAGTATTAAACCTGAAAAGGTAATTATCATAAAAATAATCAATATCCAAATAGTAACCTTCTTCATAACGATGCAAAATTACAAAATAAATTTATTAATTAATGGCTATTTTAATTAAATTAAGTTATTATGTATTGAATATATTCGAAATTTTGGATAATAAGTGTTATGTTTAATGCTATATATGATTAACAAGTAAAAGTCTGAAATGTTTAACTTATTTAAATTATATTATTTTTTCTCACTAAATTATTCACATAAAAATCAATTTTAAATTTTTTAATCGATACGAAAAATCTTTTTTTCCGGTGAATTTTTTAAGTAATGGGAAGAAAAAATCGACATAATTTTTTATTTCTGTTACTTTTTTACAATGTATCGTTTTAAAGTAACTGAATCTGTATTAAATCATGCTGTTATGTGTTGAAATTATTATTATTTTAATAAGAATCATTGTTGTCCGCTCAAAATCATTAGATTTTTAGCTTCGCTCTGAATGACAGCATTTTGTATTGAATTTGTTAACATAACTTGCTGATTGTTATCTCGAACGGAGCGAGAGTTCGCATTTTAGTCATTCATATTTTTTTATGCCGGACAATACTGATATAAAACTGTTTCGATTTATCGGAAAAAATCAGTCAATAAATCCGTTTAATATTTATCAGTAGGCATCAGTTAAATCAGCGTTATATCTCTTTTTTTGGCTTTTCAGCCGACCCTAATTTAGAGCGCATACTTTTTGCAAATAAATAGCAGTTATCAAGAAAAAATAGTTCGTTATAAAAAATTATATAGTGAATGCAAAGATGCGAAGATGCAAATACCCAAAGGAAAACTTTTAAGTTTTCCTCTTTGCGTCCTTTATTTAAGAATCGGGTTATTAGCATGTTGTGAAAATTGAAAACTTTGCGTCCTTCGCGTTGAGTATTTAAATGATTCTTTTTAGAATTTCGACAATGTCAATGCTTAACAGCTTGATTTAATACACATTGTGTTATTTTATAACGACCCATTGCAAGAAAAACAATCAAGAAAAATTTAGAGGATACTCAAGAAAACAAAAAAATAAAACCATTGGGATACTCGGTTTCAGCATAGACATTGATTTCAAAAATTTTTCTGGAAAAAAATATTTTACAGTTTGTTAAATTTGTCAATATGCCCAAATCAACTATTTTTGTCGAAATCTTATATATAAAAAGTGAATAAAAACAATAAGAATAAATGGATTCCCCTTTTTTTCAGCAATTTTCTGGGAGTTTTCAACGATAATTTGCTTAAAAACGCAGTCATTTTCATTGCAGTAACATGGTCAGCGCCATCATGGCTCAATCAGTCGCAGTTAGTAGCGGTAGTTTCTGGAAGTCTGGTGTTGCCTTATATTTTTCTTTCGCCTTATGGCGGAAAACTTTCTATCAGACATTCAAAACTTAAAATATTCCGGTTTTTTAAACTCATGGAATTTCCCATCATGCTTATTGCAATTATTTCTTTTTATTTTCAATGGATTTGGCTTGCTATTTTGTCAGTGTTGCTTATGGGCAGCCAAAGCGCATTGTATTCTCCGTCAAAATACAGCTTAATTCGCGACATAGGAGGCGAAGAGGGCGTTTCTTATGGAAGTGGTGTTTTAGAAATGATGGCATTTCTCGGTATTCTTATTGGCACAATTACTGCATCTTTAATTTCCGATTATTATAATTTATGGATGTTGTCGGTAATTTTTATTTTGTTGGCAGCAGCAGGCTATTTAACCACTATCAGAATAAAAGCTAAAGAACTTCCGCCCGATAGGGAACTGATTACTACGCTCAACCCTGTGAAATTCATTCTTCAATCTTATCGGTTCGGACACCGAACCGGATTTGTAAACAGCGCTGTATTTGGCGCTTCTGCATTTTGGCTTTTGGGCAGTATTTTACAAATGAATTTAGTGATACACACCAAAAACGTTTATCAAGCTTCGAATACAGTTACGGGAATAATTATGGCAATTACCGCAGTCGGAATTGCTGCAGGTTGCTGGAGTGCAGGAAAATTACAGGGAAAAAGCGTTAACCCCGGTTTGATATTGGTTGGATTATCCGGAATGATGTTGGCGCTGCTTGCTCTTGCATTTCTGAAACCTCCAATTATTCTTTATGGAGCAATTGTGTTTATTACTGCCTTTATGGGTGGCATTTTTCATGTGCCAAACCTTTCAATGCTACAAAATTCAAATCTCGGACGTAAACTTGGAGATATGATTGCGTATCTGAATCTGGTTACTTTTGTATTAATTTTGGGTGGTTCAGTTCTTTTTTCAGCAACAATGGCATTGAGCAACAATAACAGTTTCGTTGTTTTTGGACTCATTTTTATTATTTGTATAATAGTAGCGCTTTATTATATCCGGAAAGATAAAATTTTCCCGAAAAAAATGATTGAAACAATAAGTGATTGGTTGAAAATTTAAAGTTTGAAAGTTTTTAAATTTCATGGCTTGGTTTCTGTTCTGATGTCTTTTACTCTTTTGTATTTGTTCTTTAATCAAAATAAAAAATGAAAATTAACTTCAAAAAAACTATCCGCGACTTGAGTTTTCAGATACTGATAGCAATGATTCTTGGAATCGTAGCAGGTAGACTCATGGGCGATTCATCATCAATATTTGCACCACTTGGAACACTTTTCATACAACTAATAAAAATGTTAGTAGTTCCGCTTGTGTTTATTTCAATAGTTTCAGGTTCATCATCGCTTGGAGCTACGCGCTCTGCAGGAAAAATTGGTCTGACAACAATTCTATTCATATTCTCAACAACCTTGCTTGCTGTAATGCTTGCTTTTGCCGGCTCATGGATAATAAAGCCAGGCGAAGGCATTCCAATCGAAACCATTCGTGCATTTTTTCCTGAACAGAATTATAATCCAACACCCGAAAAATTGGATTTCTGGTCGATGATAATCGGAATAATTCCTTCAAATCCAATTCAAGCAATGGCTGAAGGCAATATTTTACAGATAATTTTTTTCGGTCTTTTTCTTGGGTTCGGACTTAGTGTTCTGCCTGCAGCAACAAAACAACCTGTAATCAACGGAATTAACACTTTGCTGAATGCACTTATATGGTGTATTGGAAAAGTTATGTTAGTGGCTCCGCTCGGCGTTTTCGGACTAATGGCTGATGCAACAGGTACATTTGGTTTTGATTTAATTCTGAAAGTTGGAAATCTGCTTTGGCTCAACGTTATTCTTTTCTTTTTGGTTTTGCTGGGTTTTTATCCGTTGCTTATCAAACTTTTTTCAAAACAGAAAGTATTGCCATTTCTCAAAGCCATGTTACGCCCGCAAATTGTTGCATTTTCCACATCTTCATCGCTTGCCACACTTCCTGTAACGCTCGAAACCTGCGAGAACGAATTGAAAGTGAGAAAAGAAACAGCGGCATTTGTCGTTCCTTTAGGAGCTACAATTAATATGACCGGCAGTGCAATATATTACACAATCGTTGCAATGTTCTTTGCACAATTATACGGAATAGAACTTGCCTTTCCACAATATTTTGCCATAGCCATTACTTCCACTGTGGGCGCCATCGGACAAGCCGGTGTTCCCGGTCCTACACTTTTGGTAGTTGCAGTACTTGTTTCAGCTGGCATTCCTGTTGAAGGTCTTCCGCTTCTTTATGCCCTCGACCGCATTTTCGATATGATTCGTACGGTACTCAACATAACCGGCGATGCAAGTTGTGCGGTAATTGTAGATGGAAAAGTTAAGGAATGATGCTTCTAAAAAGATTTTATTACAATAAACCGTAATTACCTATAAAATCAGGTATTCACCCTTCAAAACAATGTTTTAAAACATAAAAATACAGATGGTAGTTTTAAGTAAATTTCCTACATTGCAAACCATTTTTTAAGAATGGTTCAAAAAGCTAATTTATTAATTTATTTATAATTATAAGTGTATGAAAGCATATCAAACAAACGAAATTAAAAACATTTCAGTACTTGGCAGTTCTGGCTCTGGGAAAACCACTCTTGTAGAGGCAGTACTTTACGAGAGTGGTGTTATAAAACGCAGAGGAACTATTGGAGCACAAAACACAGTTTCCGACTATTTCCCTGTAGAAAAGGAATATGGCTATTCGGTTTTTTCCACCCTTATACAAACCGAATTTAACGACAAAAAACTCAATTTTCTTGACTGCCCAGGATCCGATGATTTTATCGGTGGTGTAGTTACCTCGCTTAGTGTAACCGACACCGCACTTTTAGTAATTAACACACAGTATGGCGTTGAAGTTGGCACCGGAAATCATTTCCGATACACCGAAAAACACAACAAGCCTGTGATATTTGTGTGCAACCATCTCGACCATGAAAAGGTGGATTTTGACAATACAATCGAACAGCTAAAAGAAAATTTCGGGAAAAAAGTAGTACTTATTCAGTACCCTGTAAATGCAGGTGTAAATTACAATGCAATGGTAGATGTACTGAAAATGAAGATGTATAAATGGAAACCCGAAGGAGGCGTACCAGACGTATTGGACATACCTGCCGATCAAATGGACCGCGCACAGGAATTACACAATATTCTGATTGAAGCAGCTGCAGAAAACGATGAGGAACTAATGGAAAAATTCTTCGACAAGGGTTCACTTACTGAAGAAGAAATGCGCGAAGGTATCAGAAAAGGTCTTCTGAAAAGAGATATGTTCCCTGTTGTGTGTGTGTCTGCATCCAAAGATATGGGAGTTCGTCGCCTTATGGAGTTTATTGGGAATGTAGCACCAAGCGTTCATGTTACAAAAAAACCGGTTACAATTGAAGGTGAAGAAATAAACCCTGACATGAACGGACCAGCAAGTTTATATGTTTTCAAAACCAGTATCGAACCGCATATTGGAGAAGTTTCTTACTTCAAGGTTATGAGCGGTAAAGTGAAAGAAGGTGATGATTTGCTCAATATCAGTCGCGGATCAAAAGAAAGATTAAGCCAGTTATTTGCCGTGGCAGGACAAATCAGAAACAAAGTAGAGGAACTGGTTGCAGGCGATATTGGTGCAACAGTAAAACTGAAAGATACCCGCACAGGCAACGTACTCAACACTAAAGGTTGCGATTTTGAATATCCACCAATTAAATATCCCGATCCAAAGTATCGCAGAGCTATAAAAGCTGTTTCGGAAGGCGATGATGAAAAACTGAGTGAAATTCTTACCCGTATGCACGAAGAAGATCCAACATGGATTATCGAACAATCAAAAGAATTGAAACAAACCATTCTTTACGGACAGGGAGAATTCCACCTTCGCACTTTAAAATGGAGAGTTGAAAACAATGAAAAAATTGCCATCGACTTTAAAGAGCCAAAAATTCCGTACCGCGAAACCATAACAAAAGTGGCGCG
>CAYQWD010000061.1:0-3338 GCA_964420955.1 uncultured Paludibacter sp.
ATTTTCTGATAAAATAAAATATGTCGGATATAATACATTTATTGCCCGACTCGGTTGCCAACCAAATAGCCGCTGGTGAAGTTATTCAGCGTCCTGCTTCAGTGCTGAAAGAACTCGTGGAAAATGCTATCGATGCAGGTGCAACTGCGATTCAAGTTCTCATAAAAGATGCCGGTAAAACACTAATACAGGTGATAGATAACGGAAAAGGTATGAGTGAGACCGATGCCCGCATGGCTTTTGAGCGACATGCAACATCCAAAATTAAAGATGCTGCCGATTTATTTTCAATAAGAACTATGGGTTTCAGAGGTGAGGCACTTGCATCTATTGCATCGGTGGCACAGGTTGAAATGCGAACCAGACAAAAAAGCGAAGAACTGGGAGTGTTGGTTGAAATTGCAGGATCGCGCATTTTTCGGCAGGAAGTAATTCATTGTGAAGCTGGTACTTCTATTTCTGTTCGAAATTTATTTTTTAATGTACCTGCCCGTCGCCGTTTTCTGAAAAGCGATAATGTAGAAAAATCGCATCTTTTTAATGAATTTTACCGTATTGTACTTACGAATCCGGATGTGGATTTCAGATTCAACGACAACGATGAAGAGGTTTTTTGTTTGCCGCCTGCAAATATTAAGCAACGCATTGAAAATGTTTTCGGGAAAAATCCGAGAAAACGTTTGCAACAACAACTCCTTAACATACAGTCCGATTCAAATCTTGTAAGTGTAAGGGGTTTTATCGGAAAACCGGAGTTTGCGCAAAAATTTCCTGACCAGTATTTTTTTGTCAACGGCCGTTTTATGAAGCATCCGTATTTTCATAAAGCTGTTATGCTTGCTTACAATCAGCTGATACAACAAGGAGAAGGTCCGGTATATTTCATTTATCTTGAAGTAGACACACAAACTATTGACATTAATATACACCCTACAAAAACTGAAGTAAAGTTTGAGAATGAACAGGCAATCTGGTCGATACTAAATGCAACAGTAAAAGAAGCATTGGGTAAATTTAATATTTCACCATCTATCGATTTTGACCAGGAGGGCGCACCGGAATATCCTTTGACCCGTCAGGAAGTGAATATTCAACCGCCTCGCACTAATTTTAATCCTGATTACAATCCTTTTCAATCTACAGGTTACAGTCGTCCTTCTATGGATTGGGAAAAACTTTATTCCGGATTTGAATCGAAAACTCAAAATTTACCTCGTTCAGAACCATTAACTCCATTCGACGATCAAACAAATGATAATCCCGAAGTTGAATCGGAGAATCAGCTAATTTTTAAAACCGAAAGCGTTTCGTCATCAAATTTTCAACTGAAAGCAAAATATATTTTTACAACCGTAAAATCAGGTTTTCTCTTGGTTGACCAACATCGGGCTCATGTACGAATTTTATTTGAAACATTTATTAATCAACTTAAAGCAAATAATTACATTGCTCAACAGATATTATTTCCCGAAGAAATTCAATTTGAGGCAGACAGAATGATATTTTTTGAACAGATTCAACAAAAGCTTGAAAGCCTCGGATTTGCATTTGAAAAAACGAATAAAAGCAGTTTCAGTGTAATTGCTGTTCCATCAGTTGTGGGCGCTGTAAGTGTTGTACCCCTACTCAACAGTATGGTTGATGAAGTGAAAAGTCATGAAATGCAAGTTGATGATAGTATTGGAAACATGCTCGCACTGTCACTTGCACGTGCATCGGCAATTAAATCAGGTCAAATACTTAGCCCTGCAGAAATGGACGATTTAGTAAACAAACTTTTTGCATGTGCCGAATATAATTACACGCCCGACGGAAAAAAAATTTTCATAATAATTCCAATTGATGAAATACAGGCGAAATTCAGGCAGTAATTTTCTGAAAAAAGGAAAAAAGCAGACTGTACGAGAAAATACAATCTGCTTTTTTATTTTACAAGAAAAAATTTTTATCTGCCTGTCGATGTGAACGAACGTTTTTTTCGAATTGCCCTGAAGCTAATAATAATATTTCCAAAAAGATAAACGAAAAAAATCCATAACCAGAATATTTTACTGTATAATGTGGTTGTTGAGAAGTCTCGATGCCATTTGTTTGGCGAAAATACATCAGGGTCATTTTTTAACGAAATATAACTGTCAACCAACTGAAAGCCCACCAGTATTATTAACACCAATGAAACAATTATCACAATTCTGAATGTAATTTTCATAGGTAATATTATTTATTAAAAAATTTTTTATCTGTATAAATACTGCTTAATTCTGCAAAAATATAATTTTTTTTTGAATCATAATTCAAATTTTGAAAAATTATATTTTTCAAAATTACAGATTTTTTCAGGATTAATATCTGTAATGCTCGGGTTTATACGGTCCATCTACATTTACTCCTATGTACGAAGCCTGATCGGAAGTAAGTTTCGTTAGTTTTACCCCAAGCTGTTCCAAATGCAATCGCGCTACTTCTTCATCGAGATGTTTGGGTAAACGATATACATCAATTTCATATTTTTTGGTAAATAATTCAATTTGTGCCAAAGTCTGGTTTGTAAAAGAATTGCTCATTACGAACGAAGGATGTCCTGTTGCACAGCCAAGATTAACAAGTCTGCCATCGGCAAGCAACAAAATACTGTGTCCATCGGGGAAAATATACTTATCTACCTGTGGTTTGATATTTACAACCTCGATACCCGACATGTTTTTAAGTTTCTCCACCTGAATTTCGTTGTCGAAATGACCGATATTACATACAACTGCACCATCTTTCATAAGTTTCATGTGTTCCAGAGTAATTATATCACGGTTGCCTGTCGTTGTAACATACACATTGCCTTCGGGTAATGCATCTTCAATGGTACACACTTCAAAGCCTTCCATTGCAGCCTGCAGTGCACAAATCGGGTCAATTTCGGTTACTAAAACACGTGCGCCATAGGCACGCATTGATTTTGCTGAACCTTTTCCAACATCGCCATAACCGCAAACTACCACTACTTTACCTGCAAGCATTAGGTCAGTGGCACGTTTAATACCATCGGCAAGTGATTCGCGGCAGCCATAGAGATTATCGAACTTCGATTTTGTTACCGAATCGTTCACGTTGAAGGCAGGAAATAGTAGTTTGTTTTCGCTCAACATCTGGTAAAGTCTGTGAACTCCGGTAGTAGTTTCTTCCGATACGCCTCTTATTTCAGGCGTCATGCGTGTCCAAAAGCTATTATCTTCATTAAGCACATCGCTTAATATTTTCATCAACTGTTTTTCATCTTCGCCACCTGCAAGTTGCTGTAGTATATTCGTATTTTTTTCAGCATCTACTCCCAGATGAATCATCAT
>CAYQWD010000061.1:3348-10301 GCA_964420955.1 uncultured Paludibacter sp.
GTGGCATCGCCGCCATCGTCAACAATTACATTAGGACCTTTATTACCTTCGAAAGTTAATGCCTGCAACGTGCACCACCAGTATTCCTCGAGCGTTTCGCCTTTCCATGCAAAAACCGGAATTCCGGCTTGTGCAATGGCTGCAGCAGCATGATCCTGCGTTGAGTAAATGTTGCAACTACACCAGCGAACTTCGGCACCAAGCTGCGTTAATGTTTCGATTAATACGGCAGTTTGGATAGTCATGTGCAATGAACCTGTGATACGTGCGCCGGTCAAAGGTTTGGATTTTCCGTATTTTTCGCGCAATGCCATTAATCCGGGCATTTCCTTTTCAGCAAGTTCAATCTCTTTTCTGCCGTAACCGGCAAGCGAAATATCGGCTACTTTGTATGATAATGAGGTGAATAATTTATTGTTATCCATTTTATTCGGGTTTAATTTGTTTTGATTTTTTAGCCTGCAAAGATACAAAAATATCCGCTAAATAACTTAACTTTGCATGGGTTAAAACTTAGAAATTCTCAATGATAGTTGATTTTCATACGCATAACTTAAAAAACAAGGCATATCCTGCTATTGTTAATATTCCACTTGACAACACTCACAAGGTGCTGAATAATGAGCTTTTGGGTATATTCTCGGCGGGTATTCATCCTTTCGATATTGCTCAAATAAATCAGGAAATGTGGTATATTCTGGAGAATTGTATTGCTGATAAACGATTTGTTGCTTTAGGCGAATGTGGTTTGGATAAAAACTGTATTATTTCGATTGAAACACAGAAAGAAATTTTCAGCAAACAGATTCTAATTTCTGAAAATTATAAAAAACCTCTCATTATTCATTGTGCAGGTATGTACAACGAATTATTGATAATGAAAAAGCAATTAAAACCTGCACAGTTATGGATAATTCATGGTTACAGAGGAAAACCCGAGCTTGCAATACAACTTATGAAGGCAGGAATAATGTTATCGTTTGGCGAAAAATTCAATGTCGAAAGCGTAAAAATAACTCCTGCTGATAAAATTTTTATAGAAACTGATGAAAGTTTGGTTTCCATCCATGAAATTTACAAGAATATTGCAAATATTAAACAATGCAGTTTGAGCGATTTAATAGCAGGAACTGATTTTTATGAAAAATTTATATGAATAACTGCAAATTATGTATTGTTATCATAAGATATAAGAATTCATAAAATCAAAAGAATACTTTTAGCATAATTATTTTTGTAATTTTGCAAAATAAATTTATAAAATACTTACATACCGATGATCAGACAAATTTTTTCTTTTCTGTTCCTTGTTTTTTCATTTACTGTGAATGCTCAAGTTTTTCAATCGATGCAACCGGTTGAGCAACGCAAACTCATTAGCGCTTTTAATGCTATTTCAAATTTTTATGTTGACAGTACCGATAATAAAAAATTGGTTGAAACAGCTATAAAGTCGATGCTCAAAGAACTCGATCCACATTCATCGTATATTCCCAAAGAAGAAGTAGAGCGCGTAAATGAGCCTCTCGAAGGAAGTTTCGAAGGTATTGGCATTCAGTTTCAGATTATTGAAGATACGTTATTGGTGATTCAAACCATTGCGGGTACTCCTGCCGATAAAGTGGGTGTATTACCCGGAGATAAAATGATTTATATCAACGGGGAACTGATTGCAGGCGTTAAAATTCAAAATTCGGATATATTGAAAAAACTTCGCGGACCTCGCGGAACTGAAGTTACAGTCAAAATTCAGCGAAACGGAAATCCGGTGTTGATGATTTTTAAAATGCTACGCGATAAAATTCCCGTTTACAGCGTTGATGCCACTTATATGATTGACAGGGAAACAGGTTATATTAAAATAAATAATTTTGGCAGCACCACTTTTCAAGAATTTAAAAAATCGTTCGGTGAACTGAAAAAGAAAGGAATGAAGAATTTAATTCTAAGTTTGCAGGGCAATGGAGGTGGTTATCTGAATGCAGCTGTAGAACTTGCGGATGAGTTTTTGGGACGCGATAAACTTGTGGTTTATACACAGGGAATTAAACAACCGAAGAAAGTTTCGAATGCAACGGCAGTAGGTAATTTTGAAAGTGGAAAACTCATAATTCTTGTGGATGAATATTCGGCTTCGGCAAGCGAAATTGTTTCGGGAGCTGTGCAGGATTGGGATAGGGGTGTTATCATAGGCAGGCGTACTTTTGGGAAAGGGCTTGTGCAAGGTCAGTTACCCTTGCCCGATGGTTCAATGTTGCGTCTGACAACTGCCCGTTATTACACACCTTCAGGAAGATACATTCAGAAACCCTATAAAAACAGAGCCGATAAATACGAACGGGATATTCAAACCCGTATGAAAAACGGTGAACTTTTCCATGCCGATAGCATTCATTTTCCCGACTCACTGAAGTACGAAACACTAACCCTCAAACGAACTGTTTATGGTGGTGGCGGCATTATGCCCGATGTTTTTGTGCCTGTGGATACAACCAAATATACAGAATATCATCGCAATCTGGTATCGAGAGGTGTAATGAACAATGTGGTTGCTCGGTTTGTGAACAACAATCGCGAAAGGCTGAAAAAAGAATATCCCACCTTTGACCGTTATAATAAAAAATTTGTAACCGATGATGAGTTCATTGCAAAACTGGTGGCAGCCGGCGAAAAGGAGAAAATAGTTCTCAACAATGATCAACTTAAAATTTCCGAACCATTAATCAAGTTGCAAATTAAAGCACTGATTGCTCGCGATTTATGGGATATGAACAGTTATTACAAAATTATCGATGCTGAAAACGAATCGCTCAGACGTGCCATCGAACTGCTAAATACACCCGGTGCGTATGAAAAAATTCTGAAATAAATTTTTTTTTGAATCTAAAAATCAACAAATGAGCGGTAAAAAACCGCTTGTTTGTTTTAAACTTATTCTGAACCGTCATTCCATGGAGCAAATTTTACTATATATTTCCGAAAATTCAGTCGAAGTGCTTGCGCTGTTACTAAGTATGGCTTATATTTATTTGTCAATAAATCAGCGATTAAGTACGTGGATTTTCGGGTTTTTTTGCTCCGTTCTTTATATTGTTGTTTTCTTTCAGTCCAAATTTTATGCAGGCATGGGTTTGCAGGTTTACTATGCCGTTGTAAGTGTATATGGTTGGTTTAGCTGGAAAAACGGAAATGCTGCAAATCATGCAGGATTGGATGTTACAAGGACAAGCACAGCTCTGTTGATGAAAATTTTAGCAGTTTCAGTTCTGCTGTTTTTGTTTATTTACTTACTGTTGAAAAATTACACCGATTCACCCATTCCGGTGCCCGATGCTTTTACAACCTCTCTGAGCGTGGTTGCTACATGGATGCTTGCCCGTAAAAAACTTGAACACTGGATTTTCTGGATAATTATCGATGTGGCTTCTGTAGCTATGTTTCTTTATCGCGAAATGTATCCAACCGTTGTTTTATTTGTAATTTATACCATAATGGCTGTGGCAGGATATTTCAGGTGGAAAAAATCAATCAAGTAAAAAAATATGAACAAATTGCCGATGATTAATCTTCGGCAATTTGTATTTTAATGTTTTTTAAAACAAGGACATTTGTCCTGTAATGTCATCGATAATTTTTTTCTGGTCAACTATTTCATCCGGTAAAACCGATTCGTTATTTGCTGATTTTATGGTTTTTGGTTTTTTGGTTTTTTTCTGTACTTCAGATTCCTGTTCAGTATTTTTGGTTGAAGCGTTTTCTGTTTCACTTATTTTTATTTCAGCAACCGTATTACTTAGTTCATCACTTTCTGGATTTTTATTGCCGTTTTCAGATAGCTCAGCAATTTCGATATCCTCATCATTTCTGTTTTCGTCATTATTATCCAAGCCGTTTTCGTCCGAACCATTTTCCAGTTGATCGGTTTTAAACCTTGTTGGTTCAAGTTCGTTAATAGTTTCAACTTCGTAGGTAGTAAGTCTTTTTCCTTTAGCTCTGAAACTTTTCACGCCGATAAATTCATCTGCATCAACCACAAGTGCTTCTCGGAAAGCATCGTTTCCGCCAAACACAACTTCGATGCGTGGAAAATCAGTGTCTGTCATTATCATCAGTCGCGATTCGATGTTTTCGCCAAGAAAACTTTGTTTTTTCTGGGTAGCTTCGAGTTGGAAGCGTTTCAGGTAATAAAATTTCTGTTCGGCATCCCAAAGTGCCACAGTCCAGACTTTGTTGATATCAAATTTTTCGATTACTAGAATATCTTTTTCGTAATGATTGTTTAAATCAAAATTGGAACAATAGTAGTCGCCCTTCGATGAAATTATCACAATCTGGTCTTCGCTCAAAAATTCGCCCAAATACTCACCACGATTATCGTAGTTAAGCCTTAAAACATCTCTGTCGAACCAAACTTGTCTGCCTCCAAGTGTTGATCCGCCTTTTTGTTTAAGGGTAATTTTGTGTATCTCATTTTTTGTGAGAATATTGCCGAGCGATTGTCGACCTTTAATGGTAATATCGCTGAAATCTTTTTCGAACACAAGTTTAAAAAGCCTTGGTTTAGGTTTGAGCGTAACTCTGATGACCTCGGCTTCGGCATTCGGATTGGAAGTAAAATACACAATTTTCGAACCGGGTGTTCCCCGGGTAATATCATATTCCTTGTCGCGTGTAATTCCATTTACCGCAAAGCGTTTGATATAATGCGGACCTATTTTTCCGTCTCGATAAACCACGTTGTAAATAGTGCGTTTGTCGTTTTTTTTGAAAACATTGAGGTATAATATATTTTTACCAACAAAAAGTTTATCGGTAACTTTCACAATTTTGTATTTCCCATCTTTAAAGAAAATGATAATATCGTCCATGTCCGAACAATTGCAAACAAATTCATCTTTGCGCAGCGAAGTGCCAATAAAGCCCTCTTCGCGGTTTACGTACAGTTTTTCGTTTGCTTCTACTACTTTGGCAGCCACTATTGTTTCAAAATTTCTAATTTCAGTTCGGCGCAGAAAGTTTTTACCGTATTTATTTCTAAGATTTTCGAACCAGAAGATTGTGTAGTCTATAAGGTGATCGAGTTCATACTGTATTTCATTAATTTTTTTCTTCAGCGCAATGATGGTATCGTTTGCTTTTTCCGAATCAAATTTGGTAATACGCATCATTTTAATCTCAAGCAGTTTCAGCAAATCTTCACGGATAACTTCACGGATAAAATCAATTTTAAAAGGTTCAAGTCTTTTGTCGATATGTGTCAACACTTCGTCCTGAGTTGTACTGTCTTCAAATTCCCTGTCTTTGTAAATACGGTTTTCGATAAATATTTTTTCGAGCGAGGTAAAGAATAATTGTTCGAGCAATTCGGCTTTTTGAATTTCCAGTTCAGCCTGTAATAAATCTTTCGTATGCTCGGTGCTGATGCGCAACAGCTCGCTCACGCCCATAAAGCGTGGTTTTTTGTCATGAATAACGCAGCAGTTAGGCGAAATGCTCACCTCGCAATCGGTAAAGGCATACAGCGCATCAATGGTTTTGTCCGACGAGATTCCGGGTTGCAGTTGTACCTGAATTTCTACATTTGCAGAAGTATTATCATCAACTTTACGGATTTTAATTTTTCCTTTTTCGCTGGCTTTAATAATGGATTCAATCAGTTTGGTGGTATTGGCTCCGAAAGGAATTTCGGTAATTACAAGCGTTTTGTTATCTAATTTGCTGATTTTTGCGCGAATTTTTACCGCTCCGCCGCGTTCGCCATCGTTGTATTTCGATACATCAATTGATCCGCCCGTTTGGAAATCGGGATAAAGAACAAAATCCTCACCTTTAAGGTGTGCAATACTTGCTTCGCAAAGTTCGTTAAAATTATGCGGTAATATTTTCGAGTTTAAACCAACGGCAATTCCCTCGACACCCTGCGCCAAAAGCAACGGGAATTTTATGGGAAGCGCAATTGGCTCTTTGTTGCGTCCATCGTAAGAGGCTTTCCATTCGGTAGTTTTTGGATTGAAAACAGCTTCGAGTGCGAATTTTGATAATCGGGCTTCAATATAACGCGGAGCAGCGGCGCCATCGCCGGTAAGTATATTTCCCCAGTTTCCCTGACAGTCAATCAGCAGGTCTTTCTGTCCGAGTTGTACCAGAGCATCGCCAATGGAAGCATCGCCATGCGGGTGAAACTGCATGGTATGACCCACGATGTTGGCAACCTTGTTGTAGCGTCCATCATCGAGGCGTTTCATAGAGTGAAGTATACGACGCTGAACCGGTTTCAGTCCGTCATAAATATCGGGAACGGCGCGCTCCAGAATTACATACGAAGCGTAATCGAGAAACCAGTTCTGGTACATCCCTGAAAGATGATGTTTTACAGCTTCATCGGATATTTTTGGAACTTTATAGCTTGAGTGGGCTGCCACTGTTTCAGTATCTTCAACTGTTTCTTCGGCGCCTGTTATTTCATCGTTTTCGTTTTCAGCATCTATAATTTCGTCAGTACTCATCTCGTAGGTCTTATTTTTTAGCTTTTTATCAGCCTGAATTATTTTTAACCCACAAAATTACAAAAAAAAACAGTAACTTTGCGCTCCTTTTTTTTGACAAGATGAAATAATAAACTTTGAAGTTTTCAACATCGAATTTTGTAATTATATTAAAAAGAAAATTCAAATCGTAAGTTCGAAACGCTTTAATTATTAAATTTGTTTTAAATATTTGAATGGCATTTATTTATAGCTGTCATTTATTTTGAGTGAAAAATTTCTTTCATTACAATTGAAAGAAAGATGAAAAAGAATTATGAGGTTTAGATAAAAAACGCTGATAATAAACAACAAAATTAAATTTTCCAATATCTATTCCAATAAAGTTATTATATAATTGCATATACACCTCGAGAATAATTAATAAATGAATAATTTACGATTGTAACTGGGAGAGCATAAGCTTCC
>CAYQWD010000062.1:0-8564 GCA_964420955.1 uncultured Paludibacter sp.
ATAATGGTCTTCATCGAGCACTTGTTGAGCATATTTTAAGTCAAAATTATCTTCGGTATATTCGTTCCATGGCAGTTCGAGCATGGTTTCGAGATAGTTAATCTGAGTTGAATAATCGGGCGAATGCTGATGCATCCTTTCAAGTTTTTGTAATTCCTTTTCGAAAATTTTCGCAACGTGCTCATTCCATTTTTTGGTTGCAGCGCGCTGACGAAAATCCTGCAAGTCTTGTTCGGGTGAGGCACCTCCAAGTTCACTCTGAATGGTTTTCATTTGCTGTTGCAGGAAGTATTCGCGTTGCTGCTGATCGATTCCTTCTTTGGCTTTATTTTGAATTGCCATTTTAAGTTCAAGTAATTGCGATTCCTTGTTGAGCAGCTCGAGCAAATGATAACCGCGTTGCAGCACATCATTTTCTTCGAGTAAGCGCATTTTTTCTGAAACAATCAACCCGAAATTAACACTGATGTAATTTATCAGAAATACCGGACTTTCAATGTTACGTATAGCAAATGTAGCTTCGGGAGGTATAAAACCAGAGTTATTAATAATGTTTGTAGCCAAATCTTTGATGGATGAAACAAGCGCCTGAAAAACGCCTGCATTTTGATCATCGGGCAATTTGTCTTCAACGGGAAAAACCCTGGCTTTCAAATATGGTTTAATGTTTGTCAGTTCACCAACCATGAAACGCTTTTTCCCTTCAAGAATTACTGTAGTTGAATTATCAGGCATTTCGAGAATTCGAATTACACGGGCAACTGTTCCCATGGGGAATAAATCTTCCAGTTGTGGATCTTCTGACTTTTTATCTTTTTGAGTACAAACACCAATCAATAATTCGTTTTCGAGCGCATGACGAACCAGTTTTAACGATTTTGGACGGGCTACTGTTACAGGCAACAATACACCCGGAAAAATAACCATGTTACGCAAAGGTAGAATAGGCAAAATTTCGCCCGAACGTAAATCAATCTCAGTTGATTGTTCATCAATTGAGATTATGGGAAAAACATCAGATGAACCCATCATTTCATCAGAATTAAAATTAAATCGTTGATACATTTTTGATTGTTTATGATGTAAATCTGTCAATATGTCACAGCGCTTCAAAACTTGTCGGCAAATCAGACAGCAATTTTATTAAAGTAGATGAATAATTAGCAATATTAAAATAAAAAAACACAAATGCTATTCATTTCAATAGCTGTGCCAGAAAAGTGAGAACAAAAATAAGAAATTAACAAAAAAAATTAGATAGTGAAACTTTTTTTATGGGTTTTTTATGAAATCTGTGCTATTTCAATTTCTCAAATTAAAGTATTCAGCCATATATTCCTTGTTTTAATATTTATTTTCAGTTTCCGATTTTGTTTGAAATGGCTGATTTTGAAGAGCACGATATTTTACTGATGTAAAAAGCTGTAACTGATTCTCTAAAAAATAATTGGCGGAATTTTAGTAGAAGTATTTTTCATGATTTTTATTACTTAAGTATGTGCTGTAAATTATTTATACTATTCAGGCTACCTATCAAGTTTTAAAAACCCATCAGGTGTTTTCCTGTAAAATCATTTTGAGTTTTCAATTAATATAAACTAATTATGAACACTTACTTTAGATTTAATGTGTGCATTGGTTTTCTGCTAATAATCCAAAATTCATTGAAAAACAGAAAAATTTTAATTTTTATAACAACTTATTTATGAGCATAATTACGCTTCATAAAGGATGTCCTAAATACTTACAAACCACAGGAAAACATAGTTAAAGTTGATTTTTTCGTTTTCAGTATTGACTATACAGGAAAATTAATACTTATCATTAACAGGCACTAATTGAATAAAAATATCAGAGAATGCCAAACAAGCACAGAAAATTTGGATAATTGTATGCAATACAATTAAATGTTATGCTTCTGCCCGAATGCTCGTGCTGTCATGCTGTCAATTTTTACTTTCCAAACTTTCACGTTAGCCAGTGCCGGTTTTGAATATTTAAAATCTTTTCCGGTATATTTTTTCATTATCAAATTCAGACACTGCTCCTTCTCTTGAGCATTTTCGACAAAACTCACACTGCCTGTACAAATCACGCTTTTTGAATCCATGCGGTAACTGCAGGCAACTTCAGGGTGCTGAAAAACAAGTTTGTCGCCTGTGCAAAATGTAACCGAAATTCGGTTATTCAATGCTATTAACGCCTGATGTCTGCCCGCAGGGGCTGAATGTAAAATAATTTCGCCATTACTGTAAGCAAAATTCATCGGAAAAACGTATGGACTTTGCTCACCATCGTTCAGTCCGACAAAACATAAAAGACACCGATGAATAATATTCTCCATTTCAGAAACATCAGAAAGTATATATGTTTTCATTTTTTAATTGCTAAACATTTTCCGAAACTGAATAAATAAATTTAAAAAAGCAATATTGAGTCTGCTCCTAAAAGTCATTTTTGAACGCAAATTACGCAAATTACGCAAATTTATTTAAATTAAAATTTTGTCATATTGCTGATGTATAAATATTTAATTGTTGTTTCTTGTTTGCGGCAATTTGTGTAATTTACGTTCTACCCTTTTTCAGAGTTGACACAATATTGGAAATTAGCAATTTAAGTTACCACGAGAATGCAACTCCTGCCATTGCGTTTATGCCCTGTACTTCATAACCATAAAGAAATTCATATTTGCTGTTGAGCAGATTATTTATTTTTGCAAATACAGTAAACCAGTTGCTGTAAGAATATGCAGCAGACAGATTTATATCAACTATTGGTTTCATGCGCATTGTTTTATCGTTGAAACGGGCAAAGCGTTCACCTTCCACAAATACATTTGCAGCCACACTAAGGTTATTTGTAATTTTCAAGTCAGTATTCATGCTTGCTTCAAATTTAGGCTTGTTCCAAGCAGGCTCTCCCGATGTCAGATTCCAGTTATTGTAAGCACCCATAATTTCAAAATTCATGAAATTAAAAATGTTGTAATTGGCACGCAAGCCAACTCTCAAAAGGGTTGCACCTGAATAAATCACATTAAACCGGTTTGTAAATATTACTGAATCGACTGTATTTACAAATGATGATTTATACTCTTTATTGACAAAAAAATACTGATTGTCGATAATTTTATAATTGATAAAACCATCAATAAGAAAATTATTAACAGGCTTTAATTTCACTCCGGCAAATAAATTAACAGGTGTGTAAGTATCCTGAACACGCAAATCGGAATACAGATAGCGGTTTTCCCTGAACATACTGTTCAGTGTATTAATTTTATAATCGCCATTGGCGCCTGCATAAATTGCAATAAATTTCGGCACTACACGCCACTCAGCATTTATATCGGGCGATGGATTGAACGCTTTTCCATACACAAAAGAGAAACTTGACTTCACCCCAAGGCGGATATTGAAATTTTCACGTTCGATACTGTAAAACGGATTCATGGTGAAAACTGAATAAGCATCCCAAAAATTTAGCGCTGAAATGCTACTGCCTTTTTTATACATCAGATATTTCAAGTCTATGTCAACTCCTGCACGATTTTTTCCGGTAATGGTACTGAAACCGCCAATTGCATCAATAATATTCTCCGTTAAGCCGAGTTTTGAGTCGAATGATTGAAAGCGTACCTCAGCATTATATTTTACATCCGAAGCATGGGGCAGTGATTTTACTCCAAAATAAGTATTGAAACGCCAGAAAGTTTCACTCGTTGGTAATCCTGCGATATCAGCAAGTTTAAATGACTGAGCCGTTCGGCTAATGCGGTATAAATCCTGTTCGGTGTAAAGATTGTTACCAAAAGCAGTATTGAGTGTATTTAGATTAGTTTTTTCGATATCGCCAACTGTAGTTCCGTAATTAAAATTATCACCATAATATTTCAGATATTCATGACCCAATCCCAAACCGCCGAAAATGTTGGTGTTTTTATAATACTTGTCAAGTGACAGGTTCAAATTTGTACGCGAGTTCGCTTTTGAGCTGAAATTTCCCAGATGATTTAACTTCATGTCGAGCAAAATATCATCCTTGCTAACTATTGGCAAAGCAAATTCGGCAAGAGAATTAATGCCATTTCCCATTCCAAATCGCGCAAAAACTTCTCTTTCATTACGGCGTCGCTGGCGTTCGAGTTCGGCTGCCGGAATTGGATAAATTCTATTGTCGGGGCTGAGCGGAAGATTGAATTCAGAATAGCGTGCATCAAGTTTGGTTACATTCGGTTCCAGAATCTGGGGAGTCTGGTTAATTTTTCCGGCATCCTGAATCACTGGTTTAAATTCACGTTCAACCGTTACGTTTTTATCATTGGTCGTTGTTTGTGCCGTAGTCAAAGTTAATCCTGTTCCAACCAGTAAAGCCAGAACTATATATTTGTATGCTGATGTTTTCATTTTCATATATTGAGTTGATGTTTTTTTCTGATACGAATTTTTCTTATCTGAACATGTTTTTAGTTTCTCTTGAAGCGATATCTTTCAGTCTAACATTTATCATGTCCTGAATTTCATCGGCTACGGTGTAGTTTTTCTGCAGACTAAGCAAATATTGTTTCGCCTGAAAATCGTCACCCTGCCGAATATAAATGTCGGACAGTAGCACAAAACTCCGTGCCAGCCAGTATTGAAATGGTGTATTCTTTTTTGCAAAGTCCATAATTTCATTTTGAGCATCGGTAAGCTTCCCTTGTTCGAAGTAAATATTTGCAAGCAAATATTTTGCCTCTGCCCCATTAGCAGTTCTGGTATCGCCTGAAAGAGTTTTCAAATCGGAGATTGCCTGTGAAGCCTGATTTGTTGCCAAGAAAGCTTTTGCCCTATTATATCGCGCTTCATTTTTATGTTGTTCGATTGATCGATAATCCGCTAAAATATCATTCGCAATATTTATTGTAGTCTGATGATCGTTAAGGAAATAACTGCAGCGCAACACTCCCAAACGGCCCGCATTTCGGTTTTCAGTTCTTTGGGCTACACTTTCAAGCTGACGGAAATATCGCAATGCGGCTGCATAATCCTTATTGTCGTAAGTAATTTCTGCACTGCGCAGCGCTGCATCCTCAATGTAAGGATTGCCGGTAATTTTCAGTAGTGCATCATAAGCCTGTAATGCACTTTGTTTGTTACCGGTTTGATAGTAACTGTCGGCAAGATAATACTGGGCAGTTATACAATAACGACCACCTGGGCAGAATTTTTTCAGATAAGTTTGCATTCCGCTGATAGCCTGCTGATAATTGCTGTTCATATATTGACGTTCAGCAGCAATGAAAGTTATAGAGTCCTCGCGGGTAGCAGATGTGTTTGCAGATGAAACGCCTATGCTTTTAGTGTACGCAATAAACGATGCCACATCGTTAATTTCGATATAAACCGATTCAAGACTTTCAAGTGCTATTTGCGATTCCTGAGTTCCCGGATAAGCTGTAATTACCTTTTTGAACGCTGCAATTGATGGTTCATAACGTGAAGCGTTGAGATAAACCATACCAATTTCAAGTGCAGCTTTTGGAGCCAATGCACTGTTAGGCATGCGGTCGAGCAAGCGTTGAAATGCATTTATGGCGCTGTTATCATTATTCAACATAATATAAGATCGCCCTATTTCATAAAATGAGTCGTCAACATATTCAGAGTTTGTATACTGCGAAATTAGTTTTTCAAGGGTTGCAATTTTGTTATTGTAGTTTTTTTGCAAACCCGCTGCATAAGCACTCTGGAACAATGCATAATCAGCCGCTGAAGGGCTTGCCGATGAAGCACGCGCATAAAAAGTTTCGGCTCTCGCAAAGTTCCGTGCATAGAAATAACAATCGCCAATCCGGTTGAGTGCATCGGCATAAGTTGATTTTCCGGTGTTGGTTTCATTTTCAACATAGCGTAAAAACCATGTAAGTGCGTTATTATAATCTTTCTGATTGAAAAATCCATAGCCCATAGAATAATTTGCCAACACACGGTTTAAACTGGTTCGTGAATTTGTATTATTGTTGAATGCTCTCATATCTGCCAAACCTTTGTCGGTATTACCGGTGCGGAAATAACTTTCGGCTCTCCAGAAAAGGCTTTCAGCTGTATAGATTCCACTTGGTGCGCTTTGGAGTGAGAGTGTAAAATATTCAATTGCTTTTGCGAAATTATTTTGCATGTATGCTTCTGTACCTATCTGATATAGTAGGTATTGTTTGGTTTCGAGTAATCGTGCGTTTGGATTTTTTATTTTCAAAATGGTTTGAAAAGCCGATTCGTAATTTTTGGTTGTCATTAGCGCCGAAGCCAGATAATCGTAAGCCTGATTGGTATATTTAGAATTCGGAAATTCAAAAATCAACTGTTCGAATGCCGTAACTGACTCTCCAAATGCTGTAGTGGTTTCGTAAGTAGTAAGAGCGTAATTGTACATAGCTTCTTCGCGTACCGATTTGTTGAACGAAGTTCGCAAAGCTGCCTCGTAAGAAAGGCGTGCGTTTGTTTTATCATTTAATTTCAGATAAGCATTTCCGAGATGCAGATAGGCATTTTCTGTCATTTCATCCTTTTGGGTTACAGTTCTCGATAGATATTTTACAGCTTCGGAATAGTTGCGTAACTGATAATACGACAATCCGAAAAGATACAAATCGCTCCTGTAAACCTGCGGCAGAATGGCTTCAGATTTTCTGAAATTATCTACTGCTACTGCATAATCTTTCTTTTCGTAAGCAATTCGGCCTAATATGCGGTAAATCTCGCCGTTATTTTTGTTGTCCGGGTTTTCGCGGAGCAGTCTGTTGGCTTTATCGTAAAGCTTATCGTATTGTTTTTGGGCATAATAAATGTGCACAATGTAATAAGGCACAATATTTATATAAGCTCGATTACTCTCGATTGCAAGGAATTCGGGAAGGGCAACTGCATAATTTCCAAGCGAGTATTCAGAATAGGCATAATAATATATTGCTGTTAGATTGAAACGTGTATTCATCGATTTCAATTCGCGGAAAATATCGCGTGCTTGGGCATAACGTTCTGTGGCAATACAAGAGTAGCCTTTACTGAACAAATAATCGGTACGCTCGCGAAAACTTAACTTTTTGTAATCGATGTTATTGAAATAAGTTATGGCACTTTCATATTTTTTCTGTTCATACTCCAGAATGCCAAGCATCAGGTTGGTTTTGTCGTAAAAAGGCGTATAAGGATGCTTGTAGAAAAATTCTTTCAGTCGTGCACTTGCATTATCCTTGCGTAACTCGTAGGAGTTAGCTGCCATATAAAACTCAGCTTCATGAATCTGACCTGCCTTAATATTTTCGGTGTTTTTTAGAAAATCTTCAAAACTACGGTACGATGCTGCAAATTTACGCTGAACGAATAGTTCTTTTCCCTGACTAAACAAATATTCGGAATTTGTAAAAACTTTTGTATGTTGTGCAAACATTAAGTTTACAACCAGGCAAGTGAATATTATCAGCAATATTATTTTTTTCATCATTACAATAAATTAATGTTTGAAACTGTATATTTAAAAAAAGTTTGTATAAATAAATTTCGTTTAGCAAAATTAAAAAAATGATTCAGAAACCTCTCTATTCTTAAGCATTGATATGGCATTTTTAATTGATTTTAAACCAAAATGTTCGGGCATTAATTTGCTTATACTTATAAATTTAATACCAGCCACATCATCAGCAGGAATTATATTCTCTTCGTTTTTAATTTTTACTTTAAAAAACATATCCAGCGTTGGCAATGTCCAACCACTGTAATCATATTCGTTGGGCAGCGAAAAAAGATACTCCGCAGTAATGGTATCTACGTTCAATTCTTCCTTTATTTCACGTACTATGGCTTGTTCGGCTGTTTCATGTTCGTCGATGAATCCTCCAGGCAAATCGAAAGTACCTTTTACAGGTTCTTTTCCACGCACACAAACAAGCAATTCATTATTTTGGTTAAAAATAAATGCTGCTACTGCGGCAGAAGGATTAACATACATCTTAAAATTACAGTTTTCACATCGCTTCGATTTATGGTTATTTATACTAAAAGCAATAGAACCACAAACCGGACAATACTTAAAAAGCTTATCGAAATGCATAGCTGTTTTATTTGTTTTGTACAAAGTTACAACAATTTTTAAAGTATGCAGAATAAAACATCGAAACTGCTCTACTTACACAAAAAACGTGCAAAATTATTTAATATGTGCTTATTTCCATATTTTGTTAAAAAAAAGTTCTGGATTTAGATTTGTAAAACCTAATGTTTATAACTTTTCGTTAAAGTCTTAAACTGATTGGTTTTAAAATCGTATTTTTGCGTAAAATTTCATTTTAATGGGTGGTTATTATCCTTTTATTCCCGATGAAGAAAAAAATGAAACCGTAATAAGGTATGAAAGGTTTCTTACGGGAGAATCGACAGGCTATTTCGATGTTGACGAATTAGAAGCAATTGTCGACTTTTACCTGCGTAAAGGTCGCACTAAAGATTGTGCCCATGCCATAGATTTCGGATTAAAACTTCATCCCAGAAACACACTGCTGCTCACAAAACGTGCAAGAGTTT
>CAYQWD010000062.1:8594-10222 GCA_964420955.1 uncultured Paludibacter sp.
ATTCTCGATTCACTTAGCGCCCACGAAGATCCTGAAGGAAGTATTCTTCGGGTTGAAGCGCTTTTTATGCTCGGCAGGGAAAATGAAGCCCGCATCATTGCCGACAAATTAATAAATAACGAAAACGCTGAGAATGACCTGCTTTGTCTTGATATTGCTTATTTCTGCATCGGACAATTACAGTTTGAAACTGCACTTGATTTTTTGTTTCGCGGTATAAAATTCAATCCTGTCAATACCGATCTGCTTTTTGAATTAGCATTTTGCTTTGAACAACTTTCAAAATTCGATGAAGCAATTGAAACTTACCAAAAAATTATTGATTTAAATGCATTTTCATCCGAAGCATGGTTTAACCTCGGACAGATTTATTTCTCGCGCAACGATTATGTCAAAGCACTTGAAGCGTACGATTACGCATGCTCTATTAACGAAGATGACATGCTTGCGCTGCTTCAGAAGGCACACACGCTATTTCAAATGGGGCTCTACAATCTTGCACTCGACTGTTATCACGAGTACGATATTGATGCCGTGCTGGACAGTCAGGCAAAAATTTTTGTTGCTGAATGTTACGAGAAACTTGAAAATTTTGAAACCGCGTTAATTTATTACAAAAAAGCTGTAGAATACGATCCTGAAAGTTTCGATGGATTTTGCGGCGCAGCTGTTTGCCTGCTCGAACTTGAAAAATTTCATGAAAGCATAGAATATGCTGAAAAAGCTATCCGAATCGATGAAAATGCTTCTGATGCATGGGTTTATCTTGCCGAAGGACTTATTGGAATCGATGATACAGACAATGCGTTGCTGGCATATTTAAAATCAGTTTCTATTGATCCGGAACAACCTGATACACTTATTTCTATTGCAAATATCTGCATGGAAAAGGGGCAATTTGATATCGCGTTGGAGTATTATACAGAAGCTTTAAAACTGGACCCTGAACTTGAATTTGTTCATCTGTTCATTGCTGTGGCTTATTGTAAAACTCATCAACATACGCAAGCTATCAATTTTCTTAAAGAAGCTTGCCTGCATAATATCGAAGCAAAAAGTATGTTTCTCGAACTGTGCCCCGAAATAACCGATAATATTTTATATAAATTATTGAAATGATAAAAAAAATTTTCCTGCTGATAATAGTTTTCAGCGCTTTAACAAAAATCAACGCTACGACTGACAACGCTTCAGTAAAAAACACAGAAAAAAAATCAATCATCGAAAAAGTTGAGGGCTGGTATGAAAACAATATGAATTATGGTAGCATCACACTGCTAATGACAGTCGAAAGTTCGTTCATTCCCTTCCCTTCCGAAGTGGTAATTCCACCTGCAGCCTACATTGCCAGCAAACCCGACAGCAAACTGAATATTTTTCTGGTAGTGCTGTTTGGCACTATTGGCGCACTGTTTGGTGCGTACATAAATTATTTTCTTGCGCTGTGGCTCGGCCGTCCTCTTTTATACAAACTTGCCGATAGCCGAGCAGGAAAATTATTGCTTCTGAGCAGTGAGAAAATTCAGAAAGCCGAGAAATACTTTAACGATAACGGTAAAATTTCAACTTTTATCGGAAGGCTGATACCGGGAATTCGTCAACTAATATCAGTTCCTGCCGGTCTTGCA
>CAYQWD010000063.1:0-10194 GCA_964420955.1 uncultured Paludibacter sp.
ACCCGACAGACCGCAAATAGCGGTCGTTCGGTATCCGAGACCAAATGGATTAAATTTTGCAAGCAAGATTGGATTAAGATAAGTAACTGAAATCATCTCGCTAAAGGCGAGATTAAAATCCGCATAAAATCCGTTTAATCAGCGTTCTATTTTCTTCAAAATCATATATATATAAATTTTTGTCATGTATTTTGCAATAATTTATTGCTTCATATTCAGAATAACATAACACTATATTATATTATAATTTTTATAGCAATCAAATGCAGTTTGTTATAAAAAACCAGTGTCTATTTATTTGTCATAATTTCCAGTATCATTTTATCAGTTTCATTCATTCCATCACGTCCAATACGGGTAAGATTCAGTATTGTTTTATCCACATCTTCTTCTGTGATACCTTCGACAGCAGTTACAACCTTATTGTCAACAGCCATAAGTGCCGATAACGAAGCAGAAGAAACTCCGTTTGAAACTTTAAGGGCGCAACTCGGTTTAGCGCCATCGCAAATCATACCTGTGATATTTCCAATCATATTTTTAATTGAATAACCTATCTGTTCGCGTGTTCCGCCCATTAAATAAGTTAATCCGCAAGCAGCTCCTGTAGCAGCTACTACAGCGCCACATAAACCTGAAAGCCGTCCAAGACTTTGTTTTATATAAATTGTCAATAAGTGACTTAATGTTAACGCACGAATCAGTTCCTCATCAGTTTTATTATGTTCTTCGGCAAAAACAGTAACCGGAAGTGTGGCTGCGATGCCCTGATTACCGCTACCTGAATTGCTCATTACCGGAAACGGAGCGCCAGCCATTCGCGCATCGCAGGCAGCAGCCGTAACTGACAGCATGCGAGTATAAACATTATCGCCCAGCATACCTTTGGCAAGTGTTAGCGAAACTCCGTGTCCGTATTCACCTTTCATTGATTCGGCTGCAGCGGCTTTGTTTAATTCGCCCGATTTTTTGATGAAGCTTAATTCCCTCACAGGTGTTTCAAGGGCAAATTCACAAACTTTATTAAACGTAAATCCAAAATCTTTTTCAAGTTCTTGTTCGGATGGTTCATCGGCAAGATGAAATAAAACAGTTTCATTCAACTGTATGTGTGAAAAACGGGAATGTTCTTTGCTGATAATAACTTTAGCCTGCTTTTTTTCGACCGATGCAATTACTTCGATATATAATTTTTCCTCAATATCTTTTTTCAGTTGAATATTAATCGACTTGTTCATAATCATACGACTGCCCGTTTCAATAGCATCGGGAGTAATATCCTTAAGTACTTCAAGTCCATATTCTGATTTTCCTGCAATAGCTCCCATGGCTACTGCAATAGGCAACCCAACCATTCCTGTGCCCGGAATGCCAACTCCCATTGCATTTTTCAATACGTTTGCACTTAAAAACACTTGTATAAATTGGGGAATTACGCCAAGCAATTCTTTTGCTTTTGCCACTGCTAAAGCCACAGAAACAGGTTCGGTACAACCAATTGCAGGCTTCACTTCCTTATGTAGCAGTAATATTATTTGTTCTCGTTCCGATTTTTCAAGCATGGAATCAATTGATTTAAAGTCTGTTTTTTGAAATACTTTTATTTGCGCAATAATATCGCAAGTGTTTATTTTGGAATACTTATGCAAATATAGCTACAATTAATTACCTTTATTCAGAAAAAATTGAAATAAAAAATTTCAATGTACAGTCACAAAAAAAATCCCGCATTTTTTTTTGATGAGCGGGATATTTTTAACAATAAATCAGATATAAAATCAGAACTGATTTTGGTTAATTGAATGAGTTTTATCATTAATAAGCAAGTAAAAAAAATTAATCCGGAAAGTTCGATTATTTTTGGATTGGAGTCTTACCTAATCTTGTACAACTTCTCCTGCACGGCTTTTATGTCATCGGAATGCAGATAGTCATCGTAATCCATTTGTTTGTCAATAATTCCGTTGGGTGTAAGTTCGATAATACGATTACAAACCGTACCGATAAATTCGCGGTCGTGCGAAGCCATCAACACATTCCCTTTAAAATTTATTAAAGTGTTGTTGAAAGCCTGTATTGATTCCAAGTCGAGATGATTTGCTGGTGAATCCAACACTAATAAATTAGCATTGGTTAACATCATGCGCGAAATCATGCAACGCATTTTTTCACCACCGGACAAAACCGATGCTTTTTTATAAATATCATCGCCTGAGAAAAGCATTTTGCCAAGATAACTCCGAATGAACGATTCAGTTGTATCAGAAGTAAACTGTCCGAGCCAATCAGAAAGCGTTAAATCAGTGTTGAAGAATGCTGTATTATCAAGAGGTAAATATGAATGCGTTATAGTAATTCCCCAGTTATAAGTACCCTCATGTTCCTTATCGTGCCCATTAATGATTTCGAAAAACGCTGTCATGGCACGCGGGTCGCGCGAAACAAAGGCAATTTTATCGTTTTTCTCCACATTAAAATTTACATCATTGAAAAGCACAGTGCCATCAGCAAGTGTTTTTCCCAAACCGTGTATTTCGAGCACCATATTGCCGGGTTCACGATCGGGGGTAAAAATAATTCCCGGATAACGGCGTGTTGATGGTTGAATTTCGTCAACATTCAGTTTCTCCAGCATCTTGCGGCGACTTGTTGCCTGTTTCGATTTGGCAACATTGGCGCTGAACCGGCGAATAAATTCTTCCAGTTCCTTGCGTTTTTCTTCAGCTTTTTTGTTTTGCATTTGCTGCTGACGCAACGCTAACTGACTTGATTCATACCAGAAAGTATAGTTTCCTGCAAAAAGTGTTACTTTTCCATAATCAATATCTACGGTATGTGTGCTTACCGAGTCGAGAAAACGGCGGTCATGCGAAACAACAAGTACTGTGTTTTCACAATTAGCCAGATAATCCTCTAGCCACATAACTGTTTCAAGGTCAAGGTCGTTGGTAGGCTCATCGAGCAATAAATTATCGGGATTTCCGAACAACGCACGCGCAAGCAACACTTTCACTTTTTCGTTTCCACTTAATTCTGACATTAACTTGCGATGCAAAGTTTCATTGATTCCCAAACCGCTTAAAAGAGAAGCCGCATCGCTTTCGGCATTCCATCCATTCATCTCACCGAACATGTCTTCCAATTCCGAAGCCCGAATTCCATCAGCATCCGAAAAATCTTCTTTCAAATATATGGATTCTTTTTCCTCTTTAATCTTCCAGAGTTTTTCATGACCCATCATCACAGTATCAATTACCGTGTAATTATCGAATTTATAATGATCCTGTTCGAGTACCGAAAGACGTTCGCCATGACCAAACTGAATTGTTCCACGGGTTTGATCAAGTTGTCCGCTGAGCATACGTATCATTGTAGATTTTCCGGCTCCGTTGGCGCCAATTATACCATAGCAGTTTCCGGCTGTAAATTTCATATTTACATCAGAAAACAGTACGCGTTTACCAAACTGAATGGAAATGTCAGAAAGAATAATCATTTTTTATATTTACAATTTACAGATTTACAATTTTACTTCTACAATCAAAAAACGAAGAATAGAACAAGCCATGGCTGGTCTTGTTCTATTCGGTGAAATTTCAATGGTAAAAGATAAGAATATATTTACAATTTACGATTTACAATTTACGATTTACGATTAAGATACTTGAAAATCAAAAAAAATCTTTTTGCTTTTACATAAATTGTAATTTGAAATTTTGATAATTTATTGTATAATTCCAAGCTGACGAGCACAATTCGTTATTTTCATTATCGATTCATCGATTTGTTCAAAAGTGTGCGTAGCCATAAGGGAATATCTGATAAGTGTATCTTCTGAAGGCACGGCAGGTGATACCACCGGATTTACAAAAACTCCATCGTCCATCAACATGCGTGTAAGCTGGAATGTTTTCATATTATCCCTGATATAAAGCGGAATAATTGGTGTTTCTGATGGCCCGATTTCGAAACCGGCTTTCAGAAAACCTTCTTTTGCACGAGTTGTATTTGCCCAAAGAGCATCTTTACGCCAAGTTTCTTCGGCCATAACATCTAAAGCAGCCAACACACAGCCGGTAGAAGCAGGTGTAATTGATGCGCTGAAAATTAGTGTACGTGAGTTATGTTTCAGATAATTGATAATATTTTCGTCCGATGCAATAAATCCTCCGATGGTTCCCAGCGATTTGCTGAAAGTTCCCATTATCAAATCAACTTCATTCGACAAACCGAAATGTTCGCATACACCTGCACCCGTGGCGCCAAAAACACCTAAGGAGTGCGCTTCGTCAACAAAAATTGAAGCATTGTATTTTTTTGACAATTCAACTATTTGGGGCAGTTTTACTACATCGCCTTCCATACTGAAAACGCCATCAACCACAATCAGTTTAACTTTATTGTATTCACATCTTTTCAAAACTTTTTCAAGTGATTCCATATCGTTATGACGATATTTTAATTGTTTTGAAAAAGACAAGCGTTTGCCTTCAATAATTGAAGCATGATCGCGTTCATCAAAAATAAGATAATCTTCGCGACCTGTAAGACACGATACCACACCTGAATTTACAGTAAATCCTGTAGCATATACCAGCGCCGACTGTTTGTGAACAAGTTTTGCCAGTCTTTCTTCAAGTTCTATATGAATGTCGAGTGTTCCATTCAAAAAACGCGATCCGGCACAACCTGTACCGTATTTTTCTACAGCTTTTATAGCTGCTTCTTTCAATCTAGGATGATTTGTAAGCCCAAGATAACTGTTGGAACCAAACATTAAAACCGGTTTGCCGCTTATTGTAACTACTGTATCCTGATCAGATTCGATGGGACGAAAATAAGGATAAACACCCAAAGCCATCGCTTTTTGCGGAGCATCGTACCGCCCCATTAAATCACTGAGTTGACTCATAAAGTTTGATTTTTTTTACTGAAAATTGCGTGCAAAGATACTATATTTTTATATTTAATGAAAAATATGGCTTTTTCAGGGTATAAATCATTAAAAAAACAATTAAAACAGTGGCTTCAATAACTACAGAAAAAACTACTGTAAAGTGTATTTTTCCATATTATAGGGTTAATTTCTTTTGTTGTTAAAAATTCTTAAGCTGTTTTTTTAAAGCCATTTTTTTCGCCTGAAATAATACAATACTCCTCCGGCAAAACTTATCATCAGAATAATAGAAAACAAGTATCCATATCTCCAGTTAAGTTCGGGCATAAACTTGAAATTCATTCCATACATGCTTGCAATAAGCGTTGGAGGCATAAATATAACCGATACTACGGTAAATATTTTTATGATTTTATTTTGCTGCAAATTAACCAAACCGAGGAAAGTATCCTGCAGATAATCCAATCGGTCGAAACCAAAGCGTGTGTATTCGAACAGTGAATTGATATCCTTAATAATCATAGTTAGTCGGGGCAGCAGGTCCACTGGGAAAAAATCGCATTTCAGCATATTGGAAACTACCCGTTGCTTGTCAACAATATTTTGCCTGATAATCATCACTTTTTCCTGCAAGTCCTTGATTTGAATAAGTATATCCTGATCGAGATCATCCTCGGTATTCAGGGTTTTCGAAAGATTTGTAATCTGGTCGGTAATTTCTTCAATCATATCAGCATCATATTCAACCCTGGTTTCGAAGAGTGCGGTAAGCACATGATAGCCTGTTGGAAAGCTTTTAGTATTTGCAAAAATTTTCTTTACCGTGTCGTTAAACGATTTCAGGTCGGCATCGCGCACCGAAACGAGTATATTGTTTTTTACAATAAACGATACGGGCTGCATGATATAATTTTCAAGCAAAAAATTTGAGTTAGCTACAATACTGTCATCGGTTTGTATATAGCGCGAACTCATTTCAATTTCTTCAATTTCTTCATCTTCCTGTATGTATATTTTCAGGAATTGTTCAAGTTCAGCTTCCTCCGATGCGGGAACATCGTTCAGGTCAATCCATATAATGTTTTTCATATTCACTTTCTTGAGAGTATCAAGATTTCGTGATATTTTCATACGTCCATCTTCCTGGTAAAATAATCGAAGTTCAGACATGTTTTTACTCCTTTCCCTGTTTAGGCAGAACACAAAGATTTTACAGTTGTTTTCTGCAGATTTACTTTTAATAATTGATTTTTTTTACCTCGGTAATTAATCTGTCAGTAAATTTATTTACTGTTCACAGGCAGATTCAATCAGGTTGGTAAGTTCAACAAATGCATTCACATCGAGTTGTTCAGGGCGTTTATCGAAAACAGGGTGGGTAAAAACCGCATTTTCTTTCCCTGCAAGCGCTCTGAGTGAGTTTCGCATTGTTTTGCGTCGTTGGTTAAAGGCTGTTTTCACCACGGTTTTGAACAAGGTTTCGTTGCATCCAAGTTGATTTACATTGTTACGAGTGAGGCGAATAACAGCCGATTTGACCTTGGGAGGAGGATCGAAAACATGTTCGTGAACGGTAAAAAGATAATCAATATTATAAAAAGCCTGCATAAGTACACTCAGAATCCCGTAGGTTTTATTTCCATGACGGGCAGCCATTCGTTCGGCTACTTCTTTCTGAATCATACACACAACACAGGGTATAGTTTCCTTATTTTCGAGAACCTTAAAAAAAATCTGACTGGAAATGTTATACGGGAAATTGCCGATAATATTAAATTTATCCTTAAAAAGTTTGGTTATATCTGTTTTCAGAAAGTCAGCTTCGATGACCTTCAGTGTGGGGAAATGATTTGCAAGATAAACCACCGATTCAGCATCGAGCTCAATTCCTGTGAGATTTATTTTTTCGTTTGAAAGTAAAAATTGGGTAAGAACACCGGTGCCGGGACCGATTTCGAGCACATTAGTCGTTATCTCGAGCGGAAGCGCCGATGCAATGCGGTTTGCGATATCCCGATCGCGCAGGAAATGCTGTCCCAAGTATTTTTTTGCTTTTACTTGTGTCATGCTGCTTATGATAGTCGTCGGGCATTTTGATTTTTACTAAAAAGTTACCTGTTAAAAATATAGAACGAAAAAGTTTCATTTATTATCGAAAAACTCGAAACGAAAATTCGAAAAATTCACAAATATCCGAATCAGCTAAGGTAAATGTTTAACCTTATATCGTATCTTTGCAATCTACTAAATTTCGATGCGCAAAATTAAGCAAAATAGTTTAAACATCCTAAACTTTATAGGTTTTAATGGAAAGTGTACCTAATATCTTTCGAAAAATTTTCACTGCAACAGGCAAACAAATCATTAAAATAATCGATTTTTTTTACCCTCCGTTTCGGCGCTTTTTCAACGTGCAATTTTTTCGCTACGGCGCCACCGGAGCAGCTAATCTGGTTTTCGATTGGATATTGTATTTTCTTATTTTTCACTTTGTGATACAGAAACAAATGTTGCATTTGGGCATTGTTACGCTCAGTTCACACATTGCAACTTTTGTTATAAAATTTCCGATTACACTCACCACCGGATTTTTGTTGCAGAAATATGTAACTTTCAATGAATCGACCAACAAAGGCAGGCAACAATTAGTGCGTTACTACTTTATTGCGATTATTAATATTGGACTGAATTATTTGGGATTAAAACTTTTTGTTGATTTATTATACTTTTTTCCATCTATTGCCAATGCTGTTGTTTCAATTTTGGTAACTATTTTCAGTTATTATTCACAAAAAAAATTTACTTTTACCAATTTTGACGCTCCAGGAACTCACCCTGCAAAATGAAATTCAACAAGCACAAAACAGCAAACACAATAACGACACGGCGGCAGAAGTATGTAAAAACTGCAATAATCGTGTTCTTTATCGCTTCAGTAGCTTTCCTTGCCTTTAAACTTGTTACTTTTTCTGATTACAATTTACTTTATAGTAAACTGAAATTGCTGCCTGCCAATAATTTTAAATGGCTTTTATTTGCTGTTTTACTCCTTCCTCTGAACTGGCTAACTGAATCGGTAAAATGGAAAATGATACTTTCTAAAACACAGAAAATCAGCCTTACTGCTGCCATAAAATCGGTTCTTGCAGGCTTTTCGACAGGATTTGTAACTCCTAACCGTTTAGGAGATTTTGCGGGCAGAATATATTTTCTGAACAGCGAAAACCGGAAAACCGGAATTACATTAAGCCTGCTGAACAGCCTGACGCAGAATTTGGCTATTGCTCTTGGCGGAATTCCTGCAGCTATTATTTTTTTTTCAAACAGCAATCCCGAGAATGCTGTTTCTAAATACTATTTTGCAATTCTAATTGCATTAATCATATTGTTTTTAGGGCTGTATGCACTACTACCTGCTATTGCCAAAAAAATTAAATCAGAAAAAACCAGCATATTTATTAAGGGAATAGATAATTTTACATTTACGAAACAGATTATTATCGTGCTGGTATCAATAGTGCGGTTTATCGTTTTTTCGATTCAATTTTATGCTATGCTCAGGTTTTTTGGCGTTGTCCTTAACATAAACGAAGCAGTTATTGCCATTCCTGCAAGCTATCTTTTTGTAACTTTCACTCCTTCGGCAGCATTTACCGACCCCGTTATCAGAAGTTCTTATGCTGTTATTTTTGTAGGAGCTTTTTCGCCTGATACATTGAGCATTATTTTTGCCGGAACAGGAATTTGGGTTGTTAATTATGTATTTTCAATGCTGATAGGAAATATATTAATTTTTCGAGAAACCAATCGGAAGGACGGTCTGTAAGAATTTAATTTTTCCAAAAAATGAAACAATCTTGTTAAATATTTTGTTTTGTAACATATAAACAAATAACAAGAAACGTAAATAACCGATTAAATATCGGACAAACAGTGTGTGTTGATGCCCACATAGAATTCCATATCATACCATTTTTTTAAATTATTAACACATGAAAACACTACTTCTTACCTTCCTTTGTATAGTTTTGTTTTATCCTGCAGCGTTAATTGCTCAAAAACAAACTATTACTTTTACAACTGCAGGAAATTACAACGATTTTATTCTTGAACACTGGAAAAATGCTTCAAAAAAATTTCATGAAGCTGCTGCAGCGCTCAACGAACCGATTCGTTCAAAAAAAGCGCTACTGGCAAAATTTAAATCGGCAACGATGGTAATTGATGAAAACTTACAAAAATTGGGAAATGTAAGTGTTTTTAATAATGATGATAAGGATTTTATGATTTCAACTTTCAACTTGTTGAGACATTACCAATATTGCACAGATAAAATTTACCCAAAAATAATTGAGAACCTGACTGCTCCATCCTACAATATCGACACCATGCAAAAAGAACTCGATGAACTCTCCAATTTCGAATTGTCATTAACGCAAGCATTTCTTAAAGCACAGGCTGCATTTGCCGAACATTATAACTTTGAACTTAAATAATTTTTTAAAAGCATTTTTGCTATGCACAATGTATAAATGCAAGTTATACTCCATTTTAATCTGTATTGCTTTACCCACATGGTTTCAAAAAGTAGAACCTGCGGAAAATTTTGATTGTTTTACTGAAATAAAAAAATCAGACCACCCCATGCTTGCAATTTCACAAAGTTTTCAGGAGACGTCCGTAATACTTTTAAACGGAACAGGAAGAGAAGAATTTATGGATGTTTGCGCAATTCAGTGGTTTGCGCTCGATGATGACACACTTGAATACCAACCACAATTTGTTAATCTTGAAAAACATTTAACTTACCTCCAAACCGAAAATATTATTAGAGAACTCAATAAGTCGGTTATTGTTAAATTCTTTTACGCTTCAACAACGACCGCTGATCTTCGAAAAATATATTGCTTGGAAATTGGCATTGGTTCACGACATATTGTATTTCTTGGGGGCATACATGCACGCGAAGTTGCCAATCCACAGTTTCTGCTGAAATTTGCCTGTATTTTAGCAAACGGTTATAAAAATAATCAACCCGAAATTGTAAAACTGCTTTCGGAAATTAAAATCATTATGTTGCCTATTGCAAACCCCGATGGCTATGGAAGGGCTATGGAAGGGGCAGATGCTATTAACAACAAAAATCTTTTTTCAGGAAATTTCAGCAATTTTATGCTAAGTCATGCAAAATCAAATGCCAATGGAGTGGATTTGAACCGAAACTTCCCTACATACACTGCATCAGTTTTGTGGAACGAAAACCATCCCAAATCTTTTTTGATTCAAAGTGCACCTTC
>CAYQWD010000064.1:0-10097 GCA_964420955.1 uncultured Paludibacter sp.
TCAATAAAGTCGCGGCGCGGACCTACATCGTCACCCATCAACATAGAAAAGATATAATCCACTTCCGCCGCATTTTCTATCGTTACTTGTTTCAATATACGTGTTTCCGGGTTCATTGTCGTTTCCCATAACTGCGCCGGGTTCATTTCTCCCAAACCTTTGTAACGTTGCGTATGAATTGAACCTTCGTTGCCACCTCCGTATTTTTCAATAAATGCCTGGCGTTGCTGATCGTTCCAGCAGTACTCCTCAATTTTACCTTTTTTACACAAGTAGAGTGGAGGAGTGGCAATGTACAAATATCCGTTTTCAATTAACTCTTTCATGTGGCGGAAAAAGAAGGTCATAATCAGTGTTGCAATATGACTTCCATCCACATCAGCATCGGTCATTATTATTACCTTATGATAACGCAATTTGGAGAGATTCAGTGCCTTGCTGTCCTCTTCCGTGCCTATTGTAACGCCAAGCGCTGTGTATATATTCCGAATTTCCTCACTTTCGAGCACTTTATGCTGCATGGTTTTTTCAACGTTCAGAATTTTTCCGCGCAAAGGTAATATTGCCTGAAACTGACGGCTTCGACCCTGCTTGGCAGTTCCTCCCGCCGAGTCTCCCTCAACCAGATAAAGTTCGCATTTTACAGGGTCCCGATCGGCGCAGTCGGCAAGTTTACCTGGTAAGCCGCCGCCTGAGAGTGGTGATTTGCGTTGCACCATTTCGCGGGCTTTGCGCGCTGCATGACGTGCAGTGGCTGCCAGAATTACTTTTTCAACAATTGTACGGGCTGCTTTTGGATTTTCTTCGAGATAATTTCCAAGCGCTTCGCCAATTGCCATATCAACAGAGCCCATAATTTCATTATTGCCAAGTTTTGTTTTAGTTTGTCCTTCAAACTGTGGTTCGGCTACTTTAATTGAAATTACAGCAGTCAATCCTTCGCGAAAATCATCGCCGCTTATTTCAATCTTTACTTTTTCGAGCAATTTGCTGTCTTCGGCATATTTTTTTAGCGTGCGGGTTAATCCGCGTCGAAATCCTGCCAAATGGGTGCCGCCTTCAATAGTGTTAATATTGTTAACGTAGGAATGTATGTTTTCGTTGTACGAAGTATTGTAAGTCATGGCAATTTCCACAGGAGTTCCGTTTTTCTCGGTATTTATGTGGATAATATTGTCGATAAGTTTTTCGCGCGCTTCATCGATGTATTCCACAAATTCTTTCAATCCTTCTTTTGAGAAAAAAGTTTCCGATTTGTAAGCGCCATCTTCATTTACAATTCTTTTATCAGTAAGCGTAAGCGTAATTCCTGCATTCAGGTAAGCAAGTTCACGAAGCCTGTTCGACAATATATCGTATTTGTAAACTGTTTCGGTAAAAATGGTATTGTCAGGCAAAAAAGTTACGGTAGTTCCGGTTTCGGTTGAAGTGCCAATTTCTTGAACAGGCGATTTTGGAATGCCTCGTTCATATTCCTGCATATAAAGTTTTCCATTCCGCGAAACTTCAACTCGCATAAGTGTGGAAAGGGCATTTACACATGAAACACCCACACCATGTAAACCTCCGGATACCTTATAACTGTCTTTGTCAAACTTGCCGCCGGCATGCAGCACTGTCATAACAACTTCAAGCGCCGATTTTCCTTCTTTTTCATGTATGTCTACCGGAATTCCGCGTCCGTTATCTACAACTGTTATTGAATTGTCATCGTTTATCGTTACATATATAGTGTCGCAATGTCCGGCAAGCGCTTCATCGATAGAGTTATCAATAACTTCGTAAACCAAATGATGCAATCCTTTGATACTTATATCGCCAATATACATTGCAGGACGTTTGCGTACTGCTTCAAGCCCTTCGAGTACCTGAATGCTGTTTGCACCGTATTCGTTGTTTGCTTTCAATTCTTCGTCAATCATTTTTAATCAATAAATTTATTATATAAAATTCTGTAAATAAATACGTTGTTTTGTTTTTTAATGAATCGAAATATATTCGCAAAAAACATACAAATATACAAATAATACTTGACAAAGACAATGCAATAATTGCTCCGGAATAAATATCTGGTATATTTCATTGTAAGATTTTTAAGTAAAAAAAACGGGGAATCAAATCTTTTTAATGATTCCCCGTTCGTACAAATCAGATATATTTCAAACGGACGTTATCTTCTTGAGTTTTGATTGTTTGAATTGCTGTTGTCAGAGTTGCTGCGCGAAACTTCAGGTGTTCTTTGTGAGGGAGCGCTACCCTGAGTATTTCTCGAAGGAGTTGTGGTCCTTTGAGTAGTTTGCTCTTGCTGTCTTGGTTGAACTTTTGGAGCAGGGTTACTATTTCTATTTACTTCTGTTTGGTGTTGTGTTCTTACCGGAGATTGTCTTGATTCATTTACTGAAGGGCGTTCCACTTGCTGATTTGTTCTTGTCGGAGCTTGCCTTGTTTCCATGTTCGAATTACTTTGGTCAGTTCTTGGTTGTAGGCGTGTTGTTGTATTTTCACGTTGCGGACTAACAGTTCTGTTTTCCCGCTGAGGCGTTACTGTTCTGTTTTCATTGTTGCTTCTGTTGTTGCCCATGCTATTGTTTTCGCGATTAAATTCATTGTTTCTACCGGAAATATTTCCATTATTTCGTGTGCCTGAATTTTCAGTGCGAACACTTTCGTCGCGATTGTTGCGCTGATTGTTGTTTTCAACTCTTGTGTTACCCTGATTATTGCTGTTCATTCGGCTGTTATAGTCGTTGCGTCTGGTGTTTTCGTTGCTTACCCTTGAGTTGCTGTTGCTACGGCTGTTATAGTTGTCATTGCTTATTCGTTTTTCGCTTCGGTTGCTTATCGGAGCAAGCGCTCTGTGATTTTGCACATCTCTGTGGCGGCTTGAAAATGCCCTGTCAGGATTGTTTTTCTCAAAATCGTTCCTGCGAACTGAACTGTGCAGTCTGTCATAATCATTGAATCGATTTGAATTGGAATAATTGTAATGATTGTTAACACTGTAAATTCGATTATGAACATGATTAATATATATGTTTATGTGCAGCGGATTCCGGTAGCTGTAAAAGGGCGGATAATATCCCCAATAGTAAGGTGAATGCCAACGTGTGTAATAAGGCGACCAAAACCAGCGGACAATTATCGGAGTGCGATAATAATAAGGTTCAATAATGTAATTGTATCCATAAATATACGGATCGCCAATTACCTGAATCTGCATTTTATTGTATCGGGTTTTTCCAACTGCAATGGTTGCTACATCCTGATAGATATCACGGTCGAGCACTGCTTGGATAACTACCAGATGTACGTTTTTTTCGTTGGTTTCTATCACTCTCAGATAATCAATCCAGCCATCGCCATTCAGGTCAAGATTAGAAAGATTGTTTTCCGGATCGTTCAGTTTGTATTCGAAATCTTCAAGATTGTCTGATTCGCCAAAAATATAAGCCACTGCTTTGAGGTCGAGGTAATAACTGATATCTTCGTTTACTGCTTCTACAGTAACTTTTCGTTGTGTCCATGCTTGTGTGTTGGTTATTATTAACAGCCCCATCATCACACCGAATAATTTTGCTTTCATGACTGTAAGTTTTTTATTAATTGAACATTGGAAAATTGATTTTTTTTACCGGTATTAACTTGTATCCAATTATTGTGCCAGAAAAATATATTTTTAAGTTTTGTTTAGTTATGTGTCAGACTGTAAGAGTTTTACGTAAAATACAAAATATCAAAATGTAATTATTATTACCTTCATTTGTATTTAATTCAAATGTCGAAAATTTTTATTAGCTTTGTCAAAACACCTCAATGATGAATACGATTGATGTTATAATACTGATTCCGATTGCAGCAGGTTTTGTTTTGGGACTTTTTCGGGGTCTTGTCAAGGAACTTATTGCGCTTGCTGCTATTTTTCTCGGTATTTATGGAGCCAAATTTCTTTCACCATGGATGAGCGAAGTGCTGATAAACATGTTTTCTTTCTCAGCAAAAACCGCCCAGCCGGTGGCGTATATAATTCTTTTTGTTGTTATTGTAGCACTACTGCTTATCCTTGCACAATTACTCGATAAACTTTTCGATACAGTATCTCTGGGTGGTCTTAACCGTTTTCTGGGTGGATTGTTTGGTGCGATAAAATTTACGCTTGTGGTTAGTATTTTACTTAATGTTTTAAATGCTTTGGAAGAAAAATTTGAAATAATTGAGAAGGAAACAATAAAAACTTCTAAACTTTATATTCCTGTTATGAATGTTGCTCCTGAACTTTGGAAAGAAATCAGAGAGCGTTATCGGGAAGACGAAAAAAATCCCGAAGGTTCAGTTCGGGAAGTGTAGTGTATTAATTTTTTTCAGCTGTTAGTAAAAACTGCTCGTATTTTCCTATAACTCCGGGCACTCGCTCTCTTTCAAGCACATTATAAGTTTCAGCAGAAAGCACTTTAAAGCCGGCTTTTCGGAATTTTTCAGATAACTCCTCTGGGTCGAAACCTTTATGTGGAATGGGTTCGAAATGATGAAATGAACCATCTTCAGTGCGTATATCGCCTATTGCAATAATTGCTCCAGCGTTTGTGATTTTATATAAATGATGCAACGTTTTTTCTATATCTGGAATATGATGAAAAGCCATACAAGAAAACACAAAATCAATGTCGGATTTATTATAGTCAGTTACTTCCCCATGCAAAATTTCAACTGAATCTTTCCCTGTTAGTTTTTGTTTCAATACTTCAAGCATTGCTTCTGATGTATCTTCGAAAACTATTGAAGTTACATAAGGTAAAATCTGAAGCCCAACCAAACCCGTTCCAGCTCCAATTTCTAAAGCTTTCCAAATTTTCTGCATCTTAACTTTCTTCCGTAATGCTTCAACAAAAATTGAAGTCATTTGTATTTTCGAAGGATTATCCCAGTCGGCTGCGCGATGTGCAAAATTATCTGTCATAATTAATATTTTTTTTATTCCAAATGTAACGAAATTCTTGAGATGAATGTTTACTTCAATGTTGGAATTTCACTGAAATAACTGATTTTTTGATGTATTTCTGATTTTTAAATAGTTATATTTGCAAGAAAAAAAATTATTTTAAACTATCATGAAAACAAATACAAATTTCATTATGACACTAATCATGTTTATGTTTTTTGCAGGTGCATGTGCTCAAGTTCCCAAAGGAGCAGAAGTAATAAAGTCATTCGATGCCGATCGATATTTGGGTAAGTGGTACGAAATTGCCCGTTTCGATTTCCGGTTCGAGCGAAACCTGAACAATACTACTGCAATTTACAGTCTGAATCCCGATGGTAGTATCAAAGTTGATAATCGGGGCTTCGATTATGTAAAAAAAGTCTGGAAACAATCTATCGGCAAAGCAAAATTCAGAGGTAGCCGCGATGAGGCAGCTCTGAAAGTATCTTTTTTTGGACCTTTTTACGCTCCTTACAATGTTATTGCACTCGATTCGGAATATAAATATGCACTTGTTGCCGGCAGTAAACTCGATTATTTATGGATATTATCACGCGAAAAAACCATTCCGGATAGTGTTAAAGAGGCATATCTTGATATTGCCAAAAAAATTGGTTTCGATACAGACAATTTAATCTGGGTTGAGCATAACTGAACCTTCCAAAAGAAAAATATCAAACCCCGCTGGCACGGATTTGTAATCCGTGCCAATAACAATCAGTTAATCAATACCTTTGCCCATACCATGGCTCGATTATCAAAACATCAAGCATTCTGTTTTCTCCGGCATAATCAATGGCGCTACTGTCTTTTGATTATTGCTTTTCTTGCTGCTTTATCTACCACGCGATACAATCGCGCGGTAGCAGGGTAGTTGAAAGGATTTCCCCCGCTGCCGCGCGATTTTCATCGCGTGGCAACAAACTTCAATTCAACACAATATAATATCCCATTTTCTCTTATTGTATTGAAATTTTCATCATTTATCTATTTTCATTTATTTCTTTTTCCCCGATATTATTTTCCGGATTCCGTGGAGTTTGTTCAGCGCTTCGAGCGGTGTAAGGTTGTCAATGTTCAGGTTCAGAATTTCATCGCGTATTTGTTCAAGCACCGGATCGTCGAGCTGGAAAAAGCTGAGTTGCAGTCCTTCGCGGTGCTGCGCAATTTCACCTACAGGTTTCGAAACATCCGAACGTCGGTTTTCCGATTCAAGGTCTTTCAATATTTGTTCGGAACGTTTCACAATGCTTAAGGGCATGCCAGCCATTTTTGCCACATGAATACCAAAACTGTGTGCGCTTCCGCCTTTTACCAATTTACGCAGAAAAATCACTTTTTTATCCACTTCTTTTACCGAAACATTGAAGTTTTTTATACGGGAAAAAGATTTTTCCATCTCGTTCAACTCGTGATAATGTGTGGCAAAAAGTGTTTTGGCTTTAAATGCAGGATGTTCGTGAATGTATTCTACAATTGCCCAAGCGATAGAAATGCCATCATAAGTACTTGTGCCGCGTCCGAGTTCATCAAAAAGGATAAGACTGCGGTTCGAAAGATTATTCAGAATACTTGCAGCTTCGTTCATTTCCACCATAAAGGTCGATTCGCCTTGCGAAATATTATCGCTGGCTCCCACACGCGTAAAAATTTTATCGACTACGCCAATGCTGGCACTTTCAACCGGAACAAAACAACCGGTTTGCGCCATAAGTGTTATCAGAGCGGTTTGGCGCAATAATGCCGATTTTCCCGCCATATTCGGTCCGGTTATGATAATAATTTGCTGGCTGCTATTGTCAAGATAAACATCGTTGGCAATATAACTTTCTCCCGGCGGTAGCTGCTTTTCTATCACCGGATGTCGCCCTTGTTTTATATCAATCACATCAGTATCGGTAATTTCAGGCCTTACATATTTATTCAGGGCTGAAACTCTTGCAAATGAAAGCAGGCAATCGAGTTGCGCTATGAGATTTGAATTTAATTGTATTGCCGGAATATAATCAACCAACGCCAAAACTAATTCATTAAATAAGCGGGTTTCTATCGATAGAATTTTTTCCTCTGCGCCAAGAATTTTTTCCTCGTATTCCTTAAGCTCCTGTGTGATATAGCGCTCGGCATTTACCAGTGTTTGTTTCCTGATCCAGGTTTCGGGCACTTTGTCTTTATGCGTGTTTCGTACTTCAATGTAATAGCCGAAAACATTGTTAAAGCTTATTTTCAGACTTGGAATGCCGGTTTCGGCACTTTCTCTGTCCTGAATACGCTGTAAAAATTCTTTGCCGGAATGCGCCAACATACGCAATTCGTCGAGTTCGGCACTGATGCCATTGCGGATAATATCACCTTTATTAATCAGCGATGGCGGATTCGGATTGACTTCCTTTTCAATTTTTTCAGAAATCAGGTGACAGGCATTTAGCTGGTCGGCAATTTTTTGTAGGTTGGGGTTGTCAGTTTCGGCACAGGCGGCTTTTATCGGTTCAATTGCCTTCAGCGCTACTTTTAACTGAACAACTTCGCGCGGGTTGATTCTGCCCACGGCAACTTTGGAAATAATGCGTTCAAGGTCGCCAATAAGTGTAATATTTTGTTCGAGCATTTGTTTTAATTCCGGCTCACGAAAAAAGTATTCAACTACACTCAGGCGTTCGTTAATCGGTTTTACATCTTTCAGCGGAAATGCAATCCAGCGTTTCAACATACGCGCACCCATCGGACTAATTGTTTTGTCCATCACGTCGGCAAGGCTTTTTCCACCTTCGTTCATGGTTGAGAAAAGTTCAAGATTTCGAACCGTAAACCTATCGAGCCAAACATAACGGTCTTCTTCAATGCGGGAAAGTTGCGTGATGTGTCCGGTTTGCTGATGGTGTGTCAGGTCGAGATAGTGAAGAATTGCTCCGGCGGCAACCACTCCATTCGAAAGTTTATCCACTCCAAAACCTTTGAGTGTTTTTGTTTCGAAATGTTTCAGTAATCTTTCATTTGCCGAGTCGGGAATATAAGCCCAGTCTTCGAGCGGATAACTGAAAAAACTATTGCCAAAAATTGTTTCAAAATCTTTTTTGCGAGTTCGGTCAAACAAAACCTCTTTGGGACTGAAACTGTTCAGCAATTTATCGGCATATTCAATTGTTCCCTCAGCCACCAGAAATTCGCCGGTAGAAATATCGAGAAAAGCCAGACCGACAATATTTTTATTGATAAAAACACTTGCCAGAAAATTATTTTCCTTATGATTTAGTGTGGTATCACTGTAAGAAACACCCGGAGTAACAAGTTCTGTTACGCCACGTTTAACCAATTTTTTTGTAAGTTTCGGATCTTCGAGTTGATCGCAAATTGCAACCCTGCGACCTGCACGTACAAGTTTTGGCAAGTAAGTATCGAGCGCATGGTGAGGAAATCCGGCAAGTTCAACACTTTTGGCTGCGCCGTTGGCACGACGGGTGAGCGTAATTCCGAGTATTTCTGATGCTTCAATCGCATCGGTCGAAAAAGTTTCATAAAAATCACCGCAACGAAAAAGCAAAATTGCATCGGGATGTTTGGCTTTTATCTCGAAGTACTGTTTCATCAAAGGGGTTTCTGCTATTTCGTTAGCCATATACCCCCTTTCCCCCTGAAGGGATTTGCTAAAAATTTATTATATAATTGCATAAAAATCACATTTTTTTATTTATCTCATATAGAAGCAATTCTATTCCCCTTTAGTGGGTAGGGGTAAATTGATAATAATGTCTGTCATTTTGGACCATTCATATTTTGTTTTTTCATTTTTTATATTCCTGATAAATTCGTCTGAACGCTTGTTTTCAAAAAAATCAACCAGTGCATCAGCAATTTGTTTTTTATTTACCTCAACCACATAACCTACTTTACCATTCGGAACAATTTCGGCAAGACCACCCACGTTGGTTACAAGCATTGGTTTTTCAAAGTGATATGCTATCTGACTTACACCACTCTGGGTCGCCGAACGATAGGGTTGGGCAACGATATCAGCAATACTGAAATAATTTTTCACTTCGCTTTCAGGAATAAAATGGGTTCTTAGTTCGATATGATTTTCAAGCTTTAATTTGGCTATCAATTCCCAGTAAGGCTGCGGATTTTCATAAAACTCACCGGCAACTATCAATTTTACATTATAATTGCGCAAACGTGAGTCGGCAAAAGCCTCAAGCAATAAATCAAGCCCTTTGTAATGACGTATAAATCCAAAAAATAAAACATAGGAATATTGCTCATTTATTGCCAAACGAACGGAAGCCTCGGTTTTAGTAAGCAAATCGCCGTAATGATCATAAAGCGGATGTGGTGAAACAACGATCGGTTTATCAGCATGATCAAATTTTCTGATATCATCTTCAACCGATTTTGCCATACATACAAAACTTTGCATTTTTTTTACAAATAACTGAGGAAATAATTTATCAAGTATGGTTGGTTCATGCGGAATCATATTGTGAATTATACCCACCATTTTTGATCCATTATTTCGTGCAAATCGAGCGATGGTTGCATAGCAGGGTGCAAAAAACGCCATCCAGTAACAGAAAAGAATCATGTCAGCATGTTTTTTTCTGATTTTCATGCCTGTTTTTATCCATGTGAAAGGATTCAGGGAGTTTATGGTGCGATGAATCACAAGGTCATTTGGAGTTTTTTCATTTGAAAACTGCGTTTTACCGGGGAACAGGAATGAAGGATACTGCAAAGTAAAAGTGAATATTTCCACACTATGTCCTTCTTTCTGAAATTCGCGGGCAAGGCGCTCATTGTATGTCCCCAGTCCTCCTCGGTAAGGCCAGGAAGTGCCTACAATTATAATTTTTTTTTGCGTTCCTGTTACTGAAGTATATTTATTTTCATTGGTCATTTTTATCGGAGTTTTTACGAAATAAGCAAGATTTGATAATGTTACAAAATTACGAAATTATTTATTACTTCGGATTTTACAGAGTTTGTTCTCAAAATATTTTATAAAAAAGTCAGATTTGATATGCAAAGAGTGTTTTTTTTAATTTCTTTTGCTGTATTACATTTAAAATATCACTACTGACCGATAAAAAATAGTTTGAATTAATTTTTTTAGCTTGTTAGATTC